>NZ_JABFDP010000045.1:0-48036 GCF_013179005.1 Bradyrhizobium denitrificans
TGTCTCCGAACACCTGTCAGCCATGTCCCCGGGCTGAACAGAAAGCGGGTGATCCAGTACATCGTGCAGCCCGTTGTGTAACTCGCTGCCGATCCCGGCTAGTGGATCGTCCGTCAAGCCGGACGATAACAGTTTCGGTGGTGGCGGCCTTCTCGGCACTAGCTAGCGCCGTTCCGTGTAGATCAATCCCGGCTCGAGTTCTGGCACGCTACCGATCGCATGGTCAGCTGCTCTCACGCCTTGAAATACGCGATCTGCGTCGTGGTCGCGAGGAGCTTGCCCGAGGGCGACCACAGCTCGCTGTTCTGATCGTGATAGCTGCGGTTGAACAGCTTGGCGTCGGCGGTCGCCAGCACATGCGTGATGTTCTCCGTCGCGAGCTCCTCGCGGCTGACATGGAAGTAGGTCGTCAGCGATACCGTGCCGAACGGCACCACTTCGCTGCGGGCCTGGAACACACGGGGAAAAAAAGCATCCGACATCGACAGCAACGACAGGCAGTCGAGCTTGCGCGGCTTGCGGTCGGAGAGCCAAAGGCGCGAATAGCTGCTGAACGGCCCGGCGGTCGCTGATGCGCCGTAATCGGGAGGTCCGTCCACAAAGCGGAAATCGTACTGCTTCGTCCATCCCACGTGGGTGTTGGGATGGCGTTTGACCTGATCGAATGGCGGCGTATCCGGCATCGGCGCCGGCTGATGCGACCAGGACGGCCGTCGTTCGGCGAACACGGCGGTGGCCAGGGTTGCGGGATCGGTACCCCCCTGGCTGAGCTCGACGAGCCAATGTTGCGAGGAGCGGTTGGCCTTCACCAGCCGCACGTCGAGATCGAACGGGCCTTCGGCGATCGGCGCGCAATAATTCACCGTCACCGCCAGCGGGTCGCCCTGGATTTGCGGATGCTGGATCAGCGCGCGCAGCACGGTCGCCGCGGTCACGCCGCCGAACGGGCCGACGAAGGCCCAATAGTCCGGGCTGGTCCGGCCCTGCCAGCGGCTGTCACCCGCGGTGACACGTGTGGCCTCGTCGAACAAGTGCAGTTGCGGAGTGTCGGTCATGCATGCCTCCTGACGATCATCGTATGATGGGCGTCAGGTGAAAAGCAATTGGACACGCCTGCAATGACGTCACGCGTCAGCTGCAGAGGCGGCGAGGCAACGTTCGCTCACGCCCGCCGCGCGTGCGCCGGCGCCTGGATCGGGCCGACCGGCACGTTCCAGATGTCGTCGGCATATTCGCGGATGGTGCGGTCGGAGGAGAACCACGCCATGCGCGCGACGTTGAGGATCGAGGCGCGGGTCCAGGCCGGCGCCGTCCGCCAGCGGGCGTCCACGCCGCGCTGGGCCTCATAATAGGAATCGAAATCGGCCGAGACCATGTAGTGGTCGAGATGGCGCAGCGCGTGCGCGATCGGCTCGAAGCGGCCCGGTTCGCCCGGCGAGAACAGGCCGGAGGCGATTGCGTCGATCGCCCGGGCGAGCCGCGGCGAACGGCGGATCACATCCGTTGCGTCCAGGCCCTGCTTGCGCCGGAGCATGACGTCATCGGCCTCCATGCCGAAGATCGCGATGTTGTCGGCGCCGACATTGTCGCGGATCTCGATATTGGCGCCGTCGAGCGTGCCGATGGTGATGGCGCCGTTCAGCGCCAGCTTCATGTTGCCGGTGCCGGAGGCCTCCATGCCGGCCGTCGAGATCTGCTCTGAGAGATCGGCCGCAGGAATGATCGCTTCCGCCAGGCTGACATTGTAGTCGGCGAGGAACACGACCTTGAGCCGGCCATCGATCGCCGGATCATTGTTGACGAGTTCGGCGACGTCGTTGATCAGCTTGATGATCAGCTTGGCGTAGCGATAGCTCGCCGCGGCCTTGCCGGCGAAGATCTTGACCCGCGGCACCCAGTCCGTCTGCGGGTTGTCCTTGATGTCCTGATAGAGCGCGATCGCCTCGAGGATATTCAGCAGCTGCCGCTTGTATTCGTGGATGCGCTTGATCTGCACGTCGAACAGCGCGCCGGGATCGATCCTGACATTCATCCGCTCGCCGATCAGGCGCGCCAGCTGCAGCTTGTTGTGCCGCTTCACCGCCCGGAACTTCTGCTGAAAGCCGCTGTCGGCCACGTAGCTCTCGAGGCTCGACAGCAAGGTCGGATCGTCCACGATGGCGTCGCCGCAGGCTTCGCACAACAGGCTGGTCAGCTTCGGATTGGCGAGCGTCAGCCAGCGGCGGAAGGTGATGCCGTTGGTCTTGTTGGTGATGCGGCCGGGATAGAGATGGTTGAGATCGTGGAACACGGTCTCTTTCATCAGGTCCGAATGCATCGCCGAGACGCCGTTGATGCGGTGCGAGCCGACGAAAGCGAGCTGGCCCATGCGCACGCGGCGGCCGCTCTTTTCGTCGATCAGGGACACCGAGGCGCGATATTCGATGTCGCCCGGGGCGCGCTGTTCGGCGAGCGCGAGATGCTGGGCGTTGATGCGGTAGATGATTTCGAGGTGCCGCGGCAGCAGTCGCTCGAACAGTTCGACCGGCCAGGTCTCGAGCGCTTCCGGCAGCAGCGTGTGGTTGGTGTAGGACAGCGTCGCGACCGTGATCTTCCACGCCTCGTCCCAGCGGAAATTGTGCAGGTCGACCAGGATGCGCATCAGCTCGGCGACGGCGAGCGAGGGATGGGTGTCGTTGAGCTGCACCGCGGCCTTCTGCGCCAGGCTGCGCAACTGGCCGTCGGAGCCGAGATGCCGCTTGACGAGATCCTGCAGCGAGGCCGAGACGAAGAAATATTCCTGCCGCAGCCGCAGCTCGCGGCCGGCGGGGCTCTCGTCATTGGGATAGAGGAACTTGCAGATCGCCTCCGCCCGCGCCTCTTCCGCCGATGCGCCGAGATAGTCGCCGGAGTTGAACACGTCGAGCTTCAGCGGATCGGGCGAGCGCGCCGACCACAGCCTGAGCGCATTGACGTGCTGGCCGCGCCAGCCGACGATCGGCGTGTCGTAGGCGACGGCCTGGACGGTCTCGCCGGGATGCCAGATGGCGCGGTCGCGGCCCTTGTCGTCGACATGCTCGACGCCGCCGCCGAAATGGACGTGGTAGACCACCTCCGGGCGCTGGAACTCCCAGGGATTGCCGAAGGACAGCCAGACGTCGGGAAATTCGTGCTGCCAGCCGTCGATGATCACCTGGCGGAACAGGCCGAAATCATAGCGGATGCCGTAGCCGATCGCGGGGATCTGCACGGTCGCCATGCTTTCCATGAAGCAGGCCGCAAGCCGTCCAAGACCGCCATTGCCGAGCGCGGCGTCGGGCTCGCATTTGCGCAGGTCCATCAGGCCGACGCCGAGATCACCGAGCGCGGTCTCGAACACCTTCATCAGGCCCATATTGTTGAGCGCGTCGGTGAACAGACGGCCGATCAGGAATTCGAGGCTGAGGTAATAAACGCGCTTGCGCCCGGCATCGTAGCTCTCTTTGTCGGCGGTCAGCCAGCGATGCACGATGCGGTCGCGCAAGGTCAGGGCTGCAGCGTGGTACCAGTCCTGCGGCGTCGCCTGGCTCGCTTCCTTGCCGATCGCGAGCCGGAGCTTGGCCAGGATGTCGCTCTTGATCTCAGCCACGGCCAATTCATCGACGGGCTGGCCGGTGCTTACGAAACTGCGCTGGGACGGCTGATCTGTCACCTTGAAACCTGTGATGCTACGAGGAACCGGTAAAAGCATACGATGGTTGCGTGCCGACCGAAACCCGGGGAAAGGCTGGTCCGCACAGCAAGGTGATGGAAAATGATGCAAGGTTTGGGCCGGGTTCCCGCAATGAACGTGATTGCTGATGCTGCAAGTGCGTTGGGCAGAAAGCCGCATCGCTCACGAGAACCGGGCGCTCAGAGCATCCTGGCCTGACAGCAGGTTCTCTGCGGTGAGCGGCTGCAAAAGCCCCGCTCGACACACAACTCCTCCGGCAAATCGTCGAGACGTCGGTGGGCAGCTGCACCGGGCGTCGAGATCGTGGCTGTCATCGCTGACCTCCTGCCCTGAAAGGGATGGACAATCGGCTTGGAACAAATTAAGAACATTTTAGCAGGCGATCGTTATCCTTGAATCCGATTCGATCCGCTGCCGGACCCTCCAGTCTCAGAGCATCACGCGAGGACACGCATGTCCACCGTTGCCTTCGATCCCCTGGCCCTGACCCGTATTGCCGATTTCGCGCGCACGCTGACGCGGCTGCACAAGACGGCGCGGCGCCGTGCGGTCGACGACGACCAGATCGACCGCGCGTTCAACGCGGTCTGCATGTCGGTCTGGGGCTACACCATCGACGACATTTCCGATGATCTGTTCTCTGCCACCGACCACACCTTTCTCGATGGTCTGGACGAGGCGCGGGCGCGCATCTTCGCGGCCGAGCAGGGCTATGATCTGGTCGATGACGAGGGCATGCTGACGGATTGGTGGGGCTTCTGCTGGATGATCCTGGCCGAGAAGCGCGGCCTGCTGACGCCCGACAACCGCGCCGCCACGCGGGCGGCGATCGAGGAGAAATATCTGGAAGCGCCGAATGTCATCGGCGTGATCGTCGGCCGCTGAGTTCGCGGCGCGTCCTTGCGCCTGCGGCGAAGCACGCGAGAGTCGCGCGCAGGCTCAATTCACATCCGCGCGTTTCTCGCGGCTTGTCGCCGGCTTCGGCGCGATGCTCATCGGCGAAGCGATGCTCAAGGGCAATGCGACGCTGGCACTGACCTCGGCCGTGGCTCCGGTGGCCTGGGTATCGCTGGTGACCATCTCGGCGCGCACCGGCGCGACTTTCATCTCACTCAGCCGCGCGCGCATGTCGGAGTTCAGCCCAGGATAGGACGAGACCGGCTGGAAATCGGCCGGCTGGCCGCCCCCGCCACGCGGGCCGGAATAGGCGACCAGCCCGTCGCTGGTCGCGATGATGTCACCCGGGCGCAGCGAGGTATCGAGCGACAGGTCGACCGGCGCCAGACCGGCCGGATCGCGGCCGTTGCAGGTGCAGTCGGCGCGCAGCGCCTGGCGATAGGCGAACGCGGTCTCGCTATCGGCGTAGCGCTCGCCATTGGCAGCAGTGGCCCAATCGATGTTCGAGCCGAAATAGACCTTGGTTGGGCTTGCCGGGCAGAACGCCTGGCACATCTGCGCCGGCGAGGCGAGGCCTCGCGTCAGCGGGAAATAGCGGCCATCGCATGTGCGCACACAGAACGCTGCGCCCGATCCGCTGGCGGCCGCGCGCGGCTGCGGGGCGGCCTGCGGAGCGGTGCCGAACGGGTCGGCGCCGACATTGGCCTGCGGGGCCGGCCGCTGGGTCGACGGCTTGCTGAAGCCGCCAAAAAGGAAATCGAACAAGCCTTGCGCGGCGGCGCCAGGAGGCGCCGGCGTGGCCGCTGCAGCCATGCCGATCGCGCCGGCGACGAGCACGCGGCGGCGAAACCGCCGGAACGACCACACGTGACGCAACGCTCACTCCATCCTCAGCGCAGCCACACGTTCCCCGCGCCATGCGCGGCGGGGTGACGATGGGCCATCGACAGAGCCGTGCCTCGGGCACGGCCCTGTCAGCTTGGCGGTAACCTTAACGGAGGATGGTAAATGACCCGTGTGTGCCGGCGCCGAATGCAGCGCGGCGCCGCCCGCGCCTCAGAGAAATTCGCGCGCTTTGTACAGGGCGCGGAACGGCAGGCCGGCAGCGGCGAAGGTCTCCGCGGCGCCTTCTTCGCGATCGACCATGGTGAACACCAGCGACACATTGGCGCCGGCCTCGCGCAGAGTCTCGACGGCCTTCATCGCCGAGCCGCCCGTGGTGGTGACGTCCTCGACCACGACGATGCGCTTGCCGGCCAATGTCTCGTCGCGGGTCAGGCCTTCGATGGCGAGCTTGGCGCCGTGCTCCTTCGGCTTCTTGCGCACGAAGAAGGCGGCGATCGGGTGGCCCTTGATCCAGGAAATCTGTGCGATCGCGCCGGCCAGCGGCACCGCGCCCATTTCCAGTCCGCCGATATAGTCGAAGCCCTCGTCCTTCAGCGCCTCATAGGTGAGCTCGGCGAGCAAAGTGGCGCCTTCCGGGTCCATCATGGTGGGCTTGAGGTTGAAGTAGAAATCGCTCTTGCGGCCGGAGGCCAGCGTCACCTCGCCGCGGCCGAACGAGCGCCTGCGGATGATCTCGAGGAGGCGGGCGCGGGAAGCGGATTTCGACACGGCGGTTTCCCCTGAGGGTCTCTGAAGCTTGGGTGGCGCAATCTATCGAGGCGACGAGGCCGAAGCCAGCGGCCAGCATGTCTCATCAACAGAGCTACGTTTGGCGCTGGGGCCGGTTTCGGGCTACTGGGAAGCCAGCTTGCTTGCAAGAGAATTCCCGGGAAGGACCGCTCATGACGATCGAACTGCACACCTGGAACACGCCGAACGGCCGCAAGATCTCGGTCGCATTGGAGGAGATGGGTCTGGCCTATCGGGTGATCCCGGTCGACATCACCAAGGGCGCCCAGATGGCGCCTGCGTTCCTGGCGATCAGCCCGAACAACAAGATCCCGGCCATCGTCGATCCCGACGGTCCGGATGGCCACCCGGTCAGCGTGTTCGAGTCGGGCGCGATCCTGCTCTATCTGGCTGAGAAGACGGGACAGTTCCTGCCGAAATCCCTGGCCGGACGGATCCCGGTCTATGAATGGCTGATGTGGCAGATGGGCGGCTTCGGCCCGATGCCGGGTCAGGTGCACCATTTCATCGCGCTCGAAAACGAGCAGGACCGCGCCTACGGCCTCAAGCGCTACATGGCTGAAACCGTCCGCCTGTATGGCGTGCTCGACCGCCGGCTGGCGTCGCATGAATTCGTCGCCGGCGATCTCTCGATCGCCGATTTCGCCATCCTCGGTTGGGCCTGGCGCCACCCCCGCCATAAGGTCGACCTCGCCGACTTCCCCCACGTCAAGCGCTGGTACGACACGCTGATGGCCCGCCCGGCCGTGAAGCGTGGCATGGAGGCGAAGCTGGATTGAGGCTGCGCGATGCAGTCCCGCCGTGCCGGCTCCATCGTGCCGTCATCACATCCCCATTCTTCAGGGCCTGCCGCAATCGGGCCTTTCGAAGCATGGCCGCAAGGGGACGATGGCCGACGGTCTCCCGATATCCGCGCCATGCACCGGAACGGTCAGGTCGCCGCAGGCGGCGAGACTTTCAGGCGATCCGCGAGGCGGCCGCCGCGCTCCAGCACGCCAGCCATGCTCAGCAACATGCCAACGAGCAGGATCGCCGCCACGAATGGCACGGAGTGGCTGATCATCGCGAGCACGGTTGCTCCCAGGGCGACGGTCACCCCGATCTCTAGCGGCGGGACTGGCTCGTTCGCGTCGATACGGACCTTCCAGTGCAGCATGATCGCTACCGCGACCATCGGCATGTCGTAGATCATCGCATAGGGCGTCACGATGATGCTGCCGATGGCGATCAGCGCGATGGTTCCGCTGTCGATGCCGCGCCGGCTCGCCCGCCAGATCAGCACGGCGACGAGGCAGGAGAGGATGAGCTGGAGTCCGTATCCGATCGCGGGCGGCGCACCGATGGAATGGGCGCCTGCGATGACCGTCGGCATCATGTGATCGAGGCTGGACTGGTTGGCCTGCAGCAGCGCCTGATAGCTCGGGAAGCGCACGATCCATTGCAGCCAGATCGACCCGTCGATGGTGGCGCTGGTGATCACGACGACGATCAGCGTCGTCACGACCGCAGCACCAATGGCCCGCCAATTCCGCGAGGCCAGCAGCACGATCGGCATCAGCAGCACGAATTGCGGCTTGTAGGCGAGCAGGCCGAGCAGGGCGCCGGCGACCAAGGGGCGCGTCGCGAGCAGCCGCAAGCCGCCGATCAGCAGGGCGGCGGAGAGGAAGCCGTTCTGGCCGGTGATCGCGTTGATCAAGGTGGTCGGCGCGGCGACCAGCGCGAGGCCGGGCAGCGAGAGCCAATCCCGCCCCAGGCTTGCCAGGGCGTAGAGCGCGAAGGTGACCGCGATCCAGCAGACATAGGCGGCCGGCAGCGCCATCATGCCAAGCGGGATCAGCGCGAGCAGGAAGGTCGGCGGATAGGGATAAGGAAAGCCGCCGCCTGAGAGCGAAGGGTCCAGCTGCTGCTGATAGGCGGCCAACGCGAACGGATCGTAGATGCCGGCGCCGGCCAAAGCCGCAAATTTGCCGAACGACCACAGGCCGGAAAAGTCGCCGAATGGTGGCTGTGGCGATGACAGCCACCAGCTGACGAGATAGGTGCCGTTGTAGAGCGTCAGCGCGACGAGCAGGATCAGCACGGCGCGCCGGTCGCGCGTAAGGCTGGGGGCTGCAGTTGATGTCGCGGTCATGGTGGTCGGCGTAGTGTGTGCATCAAGCGATGGAAGGCGTCACGCGATCGCTCGCCTGTCCATCCAGCGATCTTGCCCATCTCCGCTGCAAGCGGCGTTACCAACGGCCGCGCCGTGCGCGTCAATGGCCATCATGCTCAACGAAGGGTAAAGCCATCGCAAGTAGCGAAGATGGCGTAGGCGATGAGCCCGCGTCGCCGCGGTCTGCATGTGTCTCATGCGCAAACTGCCCGTCGAGCTACTTTGTCGCAGGCTGGGCACGTTGCTTTGTCGGGCAAATCAAGCGGAGATTCCCGCGCATCCCGCCGCCACATGAGGGGCGCTTCGCGAACGTCACGGATCGTCGGCAGTGGGACGCGATGGGCATGTTCCGCTGCAGCATGGTTCGGCCATGCGGACGAACAGCGGAGCATGCACGGTCAAGTCGCGCGGTCCTGATATCCCGATGCTGATATCAACTCACGGCGGAGCGCTTGCTTCGCGTGGGGATGGTGGCCAGCAAGCCCGGCGCACCAGGGAGAACGCGTAGCAGCCGTTAAAGCCGTCGCGCAGGGAGGGCCGGGTCTGTCCGGCTGAACCTGTGGTACCTGCCGCCTGCATTTTTTTCCGCAGGCGGGCCGCAGGCCTCAGCCGAGGCCTGGCCTTCCCTGCGCCCTCATCGAATTCTCGAGGGCGGGAGCCACACAACACTCGGGCGGATCACGCCGCGAGAAGGCGGGGGCATGTCCGCTCACCGGTCGGCTGATCGTGAGGAGTAGCTGATTGTGCACGAGGCGCTCCAAGGAACTCCCTGCCCACCCGTCCCCTGGACGGAGAGGGGCGCCTGTCATGAGCGCAGCGAATGGGAGGCGGGTGGGGTGATCTGTCCACGCAGACCAGCGTGTGCGGAGACATCACCCCACCCCGCTCGCCCGCTTCGCGTGCGACCGACCCTCCCCGTCCAGGGGAGGGTGGCAGCCTGCTCTGGGCTGGTGGCAAGGGCGATACTCGTATGAGCGTGCGCTCAGCCGTCATTGCGAGCGCAGCGGAGCGATCCAGGCTGTGGCTGCGGAACGATTCAGGAGTGTTTCGCTGCGATCGCAATGACGGAAGAAAGATCAACGCATGCGGATCAATGCGCCTCGTCCCAATTGTCAGCGGCCCGCGCGTCGACGTGCAGCGGCACCGATAGCAGCACGGCCGGGAAGGGGGCGTCCTGCATGACGTGCTGCACCACCGGCAGGGTCGCAGCGACTTCGTCGTCCGGCACCTCGAAGATCAATTCGTCATGCACTTGCAGCAGCATCTGCGCGGAGAGTTTCTTCTCCGCGAGCGCATCCTCGACGCGTGTCATGGCGCGGCGGATGATGTCGGCGGCGGTGCCCTGCAGCCGCGCGTTGATCGCGGCGCGTTCGTTGAAGGCGCGCACCGAGGCGTTCGACGCCTTGATCTCGGGATAGTGGCACTTGCGGCCGAACAGCGTGGTGACATAGCCGTGCTTGCGACAGAATTCGCGCGTTTCGTCCATATAGGCACGGATGCCGGGGAAGCGCTCGAAATAGCGCTTGATATAGGCCGACGCCTCTTCGCGGGCGATGCCGAGCTGGTTGGCAAGGCCGAAGGCGGAGATGCCGTAGATGATGCCGAAATTGATCGCCTTCGCCCGGCGGCGCACCTCGCTCGGCATGTCCTTGATCGGCACGCCGAACATCTCCGACGCCGTCATTGCGTGAATGTCGAGCCCGTCCTTGAAGGCCTGTTTCAGCACCGGAATATCGGCGATCTCCGCCAGCAGCCGCAGCTCGATCTGCGAGTAATCCGCCGACACCAGTTTGTGGCCTGGCGTGGCGATGAAGGCGCGGCGGATCTTGCGGCCATCCTCGGTGCGCACCGGAATGTTCTGCAGATTCGGTTCGTTCGACGACAACCGTCCCGTCGTGGTCGCCGCGAGCGCGTATGTGGTGTGCACGCGCTGGCTCTGCGGATTGACATAGGTCGGCAGCGCATCGGTGTAGGTCGATTTCAGCTTCGAGACCTGGCGCCATTCCAGGATTTTGCGCGCGAAATCATTGCCCTGCTCGGCGAGGTCATCGAGAATCGAGGCGGAGGTCGACCACGCGCCGGTCTTGGTCTTGGTGCCGCCCGGCAGGCCCATCTTGCCGAACAGGATGTCGCCGATCTGCTTGGGACTGCCGACATTGATCGGCTCGCCGGCCAGCTCCTGCAGTTCGGCCTCGACGCGTGCCGCGGTCTGGGCAAAATCGCCGGACAGCCGCGACAGCACCTGGCGGTCGATCGCGATGCCCCTGCGCTCCATCCGCGCCAGCACGGTCACCAGCGGCCGCTCCAGCGTCTCGTAGACCGCGGTCATGCGCTCGGCGACCAGCCGCGGCTTCAGCACCCGCCACAGCCGATGGATGACGTCGGCCGCCTCGGCCGCATGCGCTGTCGCGCGATCGATGGCGACCTGCTCGAAGGTCAGCTTGTTCTTGCCGCTGCCGACCAGCTCGCCTTCCCCGAGGACGGCGTGCGCGAGCACGTGCTCTGCCAGCGACTCGAATTTCTGCGAACCCCGCCCCGCGTCGAGCGCGTAGCTCATCAGCTGGATGTCATCGACGTTTGCGAGCGTGATGCCGTGTTGCGCCAGCAGCACGGCGACGAATTTGATGTTGAAGCCGATCTTGAGAATGCCGGCCGATTCCAGCACCGGCTTCAGCGCAGCCAGCGCGTCGCGGTCCTTGACCTGGTCCGGCGCGAGGCCAGCATCAAACAGGCCGCCGCCGTCGCCGGCCTGGCGATGCGCCAACGGAATATAGCAGGCATCGTTGGGCGCCAGCGCCAGCGCGATGCCGCAAAGGCTCGCCTGCATCGGATCGATCGAATTCGCCTTGGCCTCGATAGTGACGCGGCCGAGATCATGGATGCGCGCGATCCAGGCGTTCAGCTCGGGCAGGCTGCGGATCGTCTGATACTTTTCGCGATCGATGCGCGCGCTCTTCGCTGCTTCCGCGCGCGCCTCGGCGAGGCTCACCGGTGTGCCCTTGCTCATCGCCGATTTGTCGGTGCGCGGATCCCCCGTTTTGGGAGCAGCGGCCGCCGGCTTGCCCGCTGCGTTTGTCCCTGCGCTGGCAGCAGCGGGCGCGGGTACGGCTGTGCCGCCGCCGCTCTTGAGCTGCTGATTCGCCGCGACGTCGGCCGGATCGATCTGCGAATATTCGGCCACCCTCCGCGTCAGCGTGGTGAACTCCATCGCCTTGAGGAAGGCGATCAGCTTGCGCGGATCGGGCTCGTGCACCGCGAGGTCGTCGAGCGGCACCTCCAGCGCGACATGATCATCGAGCAGCACCAGCTGGCGCGAGATCCGCGCCTTCTCGGCGTTCTCGATCAGCGCCTCGCGGCGTTTCGGCTGCTTGATCTCGGCGGCGCGCGTCAGCAGCCCTTCGAGATCGCCGTAATCATTGATCAACTGCGCCGCGGTCTTGATGCCGATGCCGGGTACGCCCGGCACGTTGTCGGTGGAATCGCCCGCCAGCGCCTGCACCTCGACGACCTTCTCCGGCGGCACGCCGAATTTCTCGATCACCTCGGCTGTGCCGATGCGGCGGTCCTTCATCGTGTCGTACATCGTGACGCAGTCGTTGACGAGCTGCATCAGGTCCTTGTCGGACGACACGATGGTGGTGGTGGCCCCGCGCTCGCAGGCGAGCCGCGCATAGGTCGCGATCAGGTCGTCGGCCTCGTAGCCTGCCTGTTCCAGGCAGGGCAGATCGAAGGCGTGCACCGCCTCGCGGATCAGCGCGAATTGCGGGATCAGGTCGTCCGGCGCCGGCGGCCGGTGTGCCTTGTAATCGGCGTAGATCTTGTTGCGGAAGGTCACTTCCGACTTGTCGAACACGATGGCCAGATGCGTCGGCCGGTCGGTCTCGGGCATGTCGCGGAGCAGCTTCCACAACATGTTGCAGAAGCCAAGCACGGCATTGACGTTCAGCCCGTCGGACTTGCGGTTGAGCGGCGGCAGCGCGTGATAGGCACGGAAGATGTAGGACGAGCCATCGACCAGGAACACGTGGTCGCTCTTGGTGGCTCCCTTGGCCGCGCCTTGGGTGGCGGCAGCAGGCACAGGGGCGGCGGGGCTGGTGGCGGCAGTTTTCTGGGGCGCTTTGGGCATGTGCGCAATGTAGGGATTTTCGCTCATATTGACAGCCACGCCGACGCCGAGCGCACCGGATTTTTCCGACCCTCAGTTGGGCCCAGCGCAGCGGACCAGGAAGTCCATGACGGCCCGAATGAGCGGCGAGTGCCTGAGGTCGCGATGAACGACGAGCCAGATGTCGCGGCCGACGCCCCCCTGGCGTTCGTCATAGCGGATCAGGCCAGGATCGTTGTCGCCGACAAAATGCGGCAGGGCGGCTACGCCCAGGCCCGCCCGCGCCGCTGCGGCCTGGCTCTCGAGATCACCGGTCTGGAGCACGATCTCGCGCCGGCCAGCGATCGCCTTCAACCATTGCTGCTGGGGCGCCGAGTCCATGCTGGCATCGTAGGCGATGAAGCCGAGCGCGTGCTGCGGCGTTTCCTTGAGATAGTGAGGCGCGCCATAGAGGCTGAAACCGAAGCGGCCGACCTTGCGTGCGATCAGGCCGGGCTCGTCGGGACGCGACAGCCGCAGGGCAATGTCGGCTTCCCGGCGGTTGAGCGATGCGATGCGCTTCTCCCCGATCAGCTTGATGGCGATGGCCGGATGCTGACGGCGCAACTCGACCAGCCGCGGCGCGATGATCCTGTTGGCAAGCGTCGGTGGCGCGCTGATCGAGACCTCGCCCGTCAGTCCCGGACGCGATGCCACCACGGCCCGTTCGATCGCGAAGGCGGCGTGTTCCATTGGACTGGCGGCCGCGGCAAGGCGACGGCCATCCTCGGTCAGCGTGTAGGTCCGCGCGCGCCTGTCGACCAGCTTGATCTTCGTGGTGCGCTCCAGCGCCGCGACGCGGCGCGCGACCGTGACATGATCGACGCCGAGGGCGCGTGCGGCTGCAGACAGCGTGCCCTCGCGGGCAAGCGTCACGAAATGATGGAGGTCGGTCCAGTCGATCTGCATGTGCGAATATTCACAATGGACGAGACAGGATGGGCAATTCCGCAGATCGAAAATGCAGACCACAATGTTTCGATGCAGGCAAGATCAAGGAGGCGGATATGGCCGTTGTCGTTCATGCGAAGGCGCCGGGTGGCGCAGAAAATCTGCTGCTGGAAACCGTCGAGCTGCCGGAGCCGAGGCCGGATGAAATCCGTCTGCGCCAAACCGCGATCGGCGTGAACTTCATCGACATCTATCAGCGCAGCGGTCTCTATCCGCTTCCGGATCGGGTCCCCGGCGTCGAAGCCGCCGGAATCGTGACGGCGAAGGGCGCGGACGTGACCGGCCTGTCCGTCGGCGACCGGGTTGCCTATGCCGGCGGGCCGGCCGGCGCCTATGCTTCAGAGCGAAATCTCCCGGCCTGGCGCGCAATTCCGCTGCCCGACTCCGTTTCGGACGCGCGCGCGGCTTCGACCTTGCTGAAGGGCATCACCGCCGCGATGCTGCTCGGTCGAACCTATGTCGTCGGACCCGGAACGACCCTCTTGGTGCATAGTGCTGCCGGTGGGCTCGGCCAGGTGCTGACACGGTTGGCGCGGCTGCGCGGCGCGACCGTCATCGGTACGGTGAGCTCGGAGGCCAAGGCGGATCTCGCGCGCGCCGCTGGTGCCCACCATCTGATCGTCGGGCGGGACGCGGATTTTGTCGATGCCGTCAGGCGATGGACCGCCGGACGCGGCGTCGACGTGGCCTATGATGGTGTCGGCGGCAGAACCCTGGCGCGGACACTCGCCTGCGTCAGGCCGTTCGGGATGGTTGCCAGCATCGGCCAGTCTGCCGGTCCGATCCCAGATATTGCCGTCGAGGAACTGGGGCCGCGGCGCAGCCTGTCTCTGGCGCGTCCGAGCGTGATGGCCCATGTTAACGATGTCGCTGACTATCGCAGGGACGCCGAGATCGTTCTCGCCGCATTGGCCAATGGTGAACTCGGCGGCGACGGCACACCCTATCCGCTTGCGCAGGCCGTCCAGGCCCATCTCGATCTCGAAAGCGGCCGCAGTCGTGGCGCGCTCTATCTGGTGCCGTGATGGCGACGCTACTCCGCCGGCTGCAGGGCAGCGCGCGGCTTCGGCGGGGCGATCCAGAACGCGATCGGGCGCTCGAACAGGAAGCGGGCGCCGAAGCTCAGGGCGAGTCGCCAGATCGCGAGCGCGCCGAGCACGCCAGCGATGGTGACGAGCAGGGAGATCGTGCCGATGTCAGCAATGACGCCCGTTTTCAGCAGAACCGTGCGCGTGGCCGCCATCGGCAGGAAGAAGGCGAGATAGATCACGATGGAATGTTCGCCGCAGAACCGCAGCGCGTTGAGCAGCTGCGCGCGGGCGAGCAGCGTGCCCGCGATGATGATGGCGACCGCACCGGCATAGCCGAGCAGCAACGAGATCACCGGCCACTCGCTGACGCCGAGGCTGACCAGGCCCTGGTTGATCACCGCCCAGGCGAGCAGTCCGGCGATGGCGATCAGGGGCTGGGACCGCGCCCGCTCCGACAGCGCGAAGATGTAACGCGCAAACAAATAACCCGAGTAGATGTAGACGAAGCGGGCGCAGAACTCGTCGATCATGGTCCAGCCCGTCGCGATATGCGTCATTTCGAGACCGGCCGCGATGCCCCAGATCACCGGCGCCGGCACCTTGCGTGTCAGCTTGATGACGACGAAGAAGATCGGCAGCAGATAGATGAACCACAGCGTGCCGAACGGCTCGATGAAGGATTCGAGATAGAGATAGCCGGCATGCGGCCAGCCGCCCGTGGCCGCGAACGCCGGGGCCTTGAAGCCGAATTGGATGGTGACCCACAGAGCGTAGAAATAGGCGAAGTGGACGACCTTACGGTCCAGATAGGTGCGCCAGTCGCGGTCGATCACCAGCGGCAAGAAAAGGCCCGAAATCAGGAAGAAATCCGGCATCCGGAACGGCTTGGCGAAGGCGACGACGGCGTGCATGAAGCCGGTTTCGCCCGCGGCGAGTTCGACCCCGAGCACCGAATGCATCATCACGACCATGATGATGCAGATGCCTTTGGCGTAGTCGACCCAGTCGATGCGCGCCACGGTTCCAACCGTCTGCGGCGTGCCATTTGCGGTCATGCGGTCCCCCTGTGGCGCGGAGCTGCCGCATTGTCGGGCAGAGCTGTTAATACTCCCTGCCTGTCATCCAAACGTCATGCCGTTTTCTAAATTCCCCTTGACCCGCAATTGGTCTAAGAGGCGGGTGCATTAACCATGAAGGATGGGTTTTCATGCGAATTGCGATGATCGGCACGGGTTATGTGGGGCTGGTGTCCGGTGCCTGCTTCGCCGATTTCGGCCACCAGGTCACCTGCGTGGATAAGGATGAAAGCAAGATCGCCGCGTTGCATCGTGGAGAAATCCCGATCTTCGAGCCCGGCCTGGATGCGCTGGTCGCAGCGAATGTGAAGGCCAAGCGGCTCGATTTCACCACCGATCTCAAGCAGCCCGTCGCCGACGCGGATGCGGTCTTCATCGCGGTCGGCACGCCGTCACGGCGCGGCGACGGCCATGCCGATCTTACTTACGTCTATGCTGCCGCGCGCGAGATCGCGGCCTGCCTGACCGGCTTCACCGTTGTCGTGACCAAATCGACGGTGCCTGTCGGCACCGGTGACGAGGTGGAGCGCATCATCCGCGAGACCAATCCGTCGGCCGATGTCGTGGTCGCCTCCAATCCGGAGTTCCTGCGCGAGGGTGCTGCGATCCGCGATTTCAAATGGCCCGATCGCATCGTGGTCGGCACTGCCGACGAGCGCGGCCGCAAGGTGCTCGGCGACATCTATCGTCCGTTGTCGCTGAACCAGGCGCCGATCATGTACACGGCCCGGCGCACCGCCGAACTGATCAAATACGCCGCCAACGCGTTTCTCGCGACCAAGATCACCTTCATCAACGAGGTTGCCGATCTCGCCGAGAAGGTCGGCGCCGACGTGCAAGAGGTGGCGCGCGGCATCGGTCTCGACAACCGCATCGGCGCGAAGTTCCTGCATGCCGGTCCGGGCTTCGGCGGCTCGTGTTTCCCGAAGGACACGCGCGCGTTGATCAAGATCGCGCAGGACAATGACACCCAGCTGCGCATCGTCGAGTCGGTGCTCGCCGTCAACGACAACCGCAAGCGAGCGATGGCCCGCAAGGTGGCGCACGCCGTCGGCGGCAATCTGCGTGGCAAGACGATCGCGGTGCTGGGTCTCACCTTCAAGCCCGAGACCGACGACATGCGCGAGGCGCCGTCGATCCCGCTGGTCACCGGGCTGCTCGACATGGGCGCCAAGGTGCGCGCGCATGATCCGGTCGGCATCGAGCAGGCCAAAAAGGAGCTGCCGGAGATTGCCTATTACGACGACCCCTATGATTGCGCGACAGGGGCCGATGCGATCGTGCTGGTCACCGAATGGGTGCAGTACCGCGCCATGGATCTTGATCGCCTCAAGGAGGTGATGGCCCATCCCGTCGTGGTCGACCTGCGCAACGTCTATCGCCCCGACGAGATGGCGGCGCACGGCTTCATCTATGAGAGCGTCGGCAGGCCCTCGGCCAAGGGGGCGTGATGCGGCGTGTGTGACAGGGCGTTGTCATACCCCGCGCAGGCGGGGTATCCAGGATGCCCGATCGTCGTGGTCCGCGAGATCGGCGTTTACTGGATTGTCCGCCGCCCGCGGGCAATGACGGGTTCAGCGATTGCCTCTGCGCTTTGACACACCGCTGCCGATCGACGCCGTGCTGGACGCATTGTCCGGCACGCTCGAACGCAGCAACACGGCCGTGCTGGTCGCCCCGCCCGGCGCCGGTAAGACCACGCGGGTGCCGCTCGCGCTGCGCGATGCGCCCTGGGTGGGGGATCGGAAGATCATCGTGTTGGAGCCGCGCCGCATCGCGGCCCGCGCCAGCGCCGAGCGGATGGCAAAGTCGCTCGGCGAGCGCGCCGGCGAGACCGTCGGCTATCGCGTGCGGTTCGGCTCCAAAGTGTCGCGCGCGACCCGCATCGAAGTGGTCACCGAAGGCATCTTCACCCGGCAGATTCTCGACGATCCCGAATTGACCGGCATTGCCGCCGTGCTGTTCGACGAATTCCACGAGCGCTCGCTCGATGCCGATCTCGGCCTCGCGCTTGCCCGTGACGCGCAGCAGGGGCTGCGTGAGGATCTGCGCATCCTGGTGATGTCGGCAACGCTCGACGGCGCCCGCGTCGCCAGGCTGCTCGGTGATGCGCCGGTGGTCGAGAGCGAGGGCCGCGCCTTTCCGGTCGAGACGCGCTATGTCGGCCGCAAGCCGGATGCACCGGTCGAGCGCCAGATGGCTGAGACGATTGCCAGCGCACTGCGCGCGGATGCCGGTTCGGTGCTGGCGTTCCTGCCGGGCGCGGCCGAGATCCGGCGCACCCAGACCATGCTCGCCGAGCGGGTCCACGATGCCAGCGTCGAGATCGTGCCGCTGTTCGGTGCGCTCGATGCTGCGGTCCAGGACCGCGCCATCTCGCCCGCGCCGAAAGGCGGCCGGAAGGTGGTGCTGGCGACATCGATCGCCGAGACGTCCTTGACCATCGAGGGCGTGCGCATCGTGGTCGATTCCGGCCTCGCCCGTGTGCCGCGCTACGAGCCTGATATCGGCCTGACGCGGCTTGAGACGGTGCGGGCCTCGCGCGCGGCGGTCGATCAGCGCCGCGGCCGTGCCGGACGGACCGAGCCCGGCGTCTGCTACCGGCTCTGGGACGAGCCGCAGACCGCCTCGCTGGCTGCTCATACACAGCCGGAAATACTCAGCGCCGATCTGTCCTCGCTGGTGCTCGATCTCGCGCAATGGGGTGTCAGCGATCCCGCCACATTGAGCTTCCTCGATCCGCCGCCGCAGCCGGCCTGGAAGGAGGCCCGTGATCTCCTGAACGAGCTCGGTGCGCTGGATGGCGACGGAAGGCTGACGGATGAGGGCAGGCGGCTGCGAGCGCTGGCGCTGCCGCCGCGGCTCGCCCGCATGATCGTCGATGCCGCCGATCATGGCGCCGCGGCGCAGGCGGCGGACATCGCGGCCATCCTGACCGAGCGCGGTCTGGGCGGTGACAGCGTCGATCTGGAGGTCAGGCTCGACCAGTTCCGCCGCGACCGCTCGGCGCGGGCGCAGAGCGCGCGCGATCTGGCGCGGCGCTGGGCGCAGCAGGTCGCGACGTCTCCCTCGCTGCATGATGACGGCGAACTGACGACCGGGCTGATGCTCGCTTTCGCCTTCCCGGATCGGGTGGCGCGCAACCGCGGCAATGGCAGTTTTTTGCTGGCGAATGGCCGCGGCGCCGCCGTCGAGCAGACGTCGTCACTGGCGCGGGTGCCCTATATCGCAGTGGGCGAACTGACCGGAACGGCGGCGAACGGCCGCATCCTGCTCGCGGCGCCGCTCGCGATCGAGGACATCGAGCGTCATTTCGCGGCTCACATCGAAGCGAAGGACGAGGTCAGTTTTGATCGCGACGCCATGACGCTTCGCGCGCGGCGCCGGCGCAAGCTGCACGCGATCACCTTGGCCGACGCGCCGGTCGCGCTGACGCCGTCGGAGGAGACCGCGCACGTTTTCGCGGACGGCATCTCAGCGGTCGGCCTCGACCGACTGCCCTGGTCCAAGGCTGCGAAACAATGGCGGGACCGGGTGATGTTCCTGCGCAAGGCGGAGGGCGACAGCTGGCCGGATCTGTCCGACACCGGCCTGATCGAGCGCCGCGACGACTGGCTGGTGCCGCTGCTTGCAGACAAGACCGCGCTCAAGGACATTTCACCCGGTGACGTTTCCGATGCGGTGATGGCGCTGCTGCCCTGGGATCTGCGCGCGCGGCTCGACCGGGAGGCGCCGACCCATTTCGAGGCGCCGACTGGCACCATGTTGGCCATCGACTACGAGGCGGAGCAGGGGCCGACCATTGCGGTGCGGTTGCAAGAGCTGTTTGGCCTCAACACCCATCCGTCGATCGCCAGGGGGGCCATTCCGCTGGTGCTCGAGTTGTTGTCACCCGCCCAACGGTCGGTGCAGGTGACACGCGATCTGCCCGGCTTCTGGCGCGGCTCCTACGCGGCCGTGCGTTCCGACCTTCGTGGCCGCTATCCGCGCCATCCCTGGCCGGACGATCCCGCGACCGCGCAACCGACCCGGCGGGCGAAGCCGCGCGGCACCTAGCCGATGCAAATTATACCGCCAAATCGCCTATGTTAACGCTTCGCTCATCGTTTTCGCCAAAATGGCACGGGCAGCCGGTCTGTCGCCGTCGCTCTCCAGCGGCTATGATGATCAAGTTGGTTGCGGGGTAAAGTTGGGCGTTGCGTGATGCGTAACATAATGATCTTCGCCGCCGTTCTTGTCGGCCTCGGCACCTTCATGGCGCAGTTGGCCGACCGCCTGACGCCCGCGCCGGCATCAGCCACGCCCGCGGTACGGGCCGCCACGCTGGAATCGGCGGCTGCCGGCCAGCGCAGCCTGAGCATTCCGACCGATCGTCGCGGCCATTTCCGGGCCGACGGGCGCATCGACGGCCAGCGAATCAGTTTCATGGTCGATACCGGCGCGTCGATGGTGGCTCTCAATGAGAGTTCTGCCGCCCGCTTTGGCCTGCGCCCGGCGCGCGGCGACTACACCGCCAACGTCACCACCGCGAACGGCACCGTGAAGGCGGCGCGGGCGAGGCTCGCAATGGTCGAACTCGGCGAGCTCACCGTGCGCGATGTGGAGGCATTGGTGCTGCCCGACACGGCGTTGTCGGAGAACCTGCTCGGCCTGTCCTTCCTGTCCAAGCTCAAGCGCTTTGCCTATGCCAACGGCGAGATGGTGCTGGAGCAATAATTCATCTGCCGGATCACCTGTTCCGGCCTTTATTCCGACGGACACGACGCGTCTTAACGCATCTCGACGAATCCGGACTGTCGGCCTTCCGCTAGCTTGCCAGTTTCGGTAAGGCTCTATCGTCCATTTCCGAGAAGGCGTATTTCCATGTTGTTCCCCAAGCCCAAGCCTGTCCTGGTTCCCAACACCTACGCGTTCGAATCCGAGCCGATGGTGAAGCCGACCGGCTTTCGCGAATATGACGCGCGTTGGCTGTTCAACAAGGAAATCAACCTCATGGGCGTGCAGGCGCTCGGGATGGGGTTGGGCGCGCTGATCGCCGAGCGCGGCGTGAAGCAGGAGATCGTCACAGGCCATGATTTCCGCGGTTACTCCGCCTCGATCAAATATGCGTTGATCTCCGGCCTGATGGCGGCCGGCTGCAAGGTGCACGATATCGGCCTCGCCGTCACGCCGATGGCGTATTTCGCCCAGTTCGAGCTCGACGTGCCCTGCGTCGCCATGGTGACCGCCTCGCACAACGACAATGGCTGGACCGGCGTGAAGATGGGCGCCAACCGGCCACTGACTTTTGGCCCGGAAGAGATGACCCGGCTCAAGGAGATCGTGCTCAACGCCGAATTCAAGAACGGCGGCGGCGGCTCCTATCAGTTCCACGAGAATTTCCCGGCGCGCTACATCGCCGACCTCACCAATCGGCCCAAGCTGACGCGCAGACTGAAGGTCGTGGCCGCTTGCGGCAATGGCACCGCTGGCGCGTTCGCGCCGCAGGTGCTGGAGGCGATTGGCTGCGAGGTGATCCCGCTCGACACCGAGCTCGATCACACCTTCCCGAAATACAATCCCAATCCCGAAGACATGGAGATGCTGCACGCCATCCGCGATGCCGTGCTGGCGCACAAGGCCGATGTCGGTCTGGGCTTCGATGGCGACGGCGACCGCTGCGGCGTGGTCGACAACACGGGTGAGGAGATCTTCGCCGACAAGGTCGGCGTGATGCTTGCGCGCGACATGTCGGCGATCCACAAGGACGCGCAGTTCGTTGTCGACGTGAAGTCCACCGGCCTGTTCATGACCGACCCGGTGCTGCAGGCGCAGGGCGCGAAGACTGCGTATTGGAAGACAGGCCATTCCTACATGAAGCGCCGCACCAACGAGCTCGGCGCGCTTGCAGGCTTCGAGAAGTCGGGCCACTTCTTCTTCAATCGCCCGTTCGGCCGCGGCTATGACGATGGTCTGGTCTCGGCGATCGCGATCTGCGAGATGCTCGATCGCGCGCCGGGCAAGTCGATGGCGGATCTGAAGGACGCGCTGCCAAAGACCTGGTCGTCGCCGACGATGTCGCCGCATTGTGGCGACGAGGTCAAATATGGCGTCGTCGACGCCGTGGTGAAGCACTTCCAGGCGCAGCAGCAGCAGGGCGGCAAGGTAGCCGGGCAGCCGATTCGCGATCTCGTGACCGTCAATGGCGTCCGCGTCACGGTGGAGGACGGCAGCTGGGGCCTCGTGCGGGCATCATCGAACAAGCCGGAGCTCGTCGTCGTGGTCGAAAGCCCGGTGTCGGAGCGTCGCATGCACGACATGTTCGAGGCCATCAACGAGGTGCTGCGGACGCATCCCGAGGTCGGCGCCTATAATCAGACGATCTGAGCCAGCTCAGACCGGCGGGACCGGCAGCGCCGTTACTGACTTGATCTTCTCCATGGCGAAGCGCGAGGTGACGTTCTTGAGCGGCACCGCGCTGATCAGTTTCTTGTAGAACACGTCGTAGCTCTGCATGTCCGCGACCACGACGCGCAGCATGTAGTCGACGTCGCCCGCCATCCGGTAGAATTCCATCACCTCTGGCATCGAGCTGACGGCCTCGGCGAATTTCTTCAGCCAGGCCTCGGAATGGTCGGCGCTCTCCACCGAGACGAATACGGAGATGCCGAGGCCGATCTTGTTCTGATCGACCAGTGCCACCCGGCGCAGGATCACCCCGTCGGCTTCGAGCCGCTGGATGCGCTTCCAGCACGGCGTCGAGGACAGCCCAACCCGGTCGCCGATCTCGGCGACCGACAGCGAGGCATCCTCCTGCAGGACCATCAGGATCTTGCGGTCGATCGCGTCGAGCCGGCGGTTGGCTTCGGGGGGCTGGGCGGAGACGTCGGACATGGAGAAATTTGTTCCATAGGAAGGTCAGGAAACCCTCATATAGAGAAAAACGTTCCAAGGCAAGGATTCGCCGTTCAGGCCCCCATGCGGTCTCAGGCGACAGGTCGACCCGGCCTCGCGATGGTCTTCAAATACCCTTATGCGCCGTCTTTGAGCCACCGGCCGACCAGATGGTGGGCAATCGCGAAGGGATGCGGTCCCGCCAGTCCGTCCGGATGCTGCCGTTGCAGCATCAGCCGGGCCTCGTCGCGGCTGAACCAGCGCACATCCTCGAGCTCGTTGTGATCGATGACGATGTCCTCGTTCAAGGCCCGCGCGCTGCAGCCGATCATCAGGGACGAGGGATAGGGCCAGGGTTGCGTCATATAATAGGAGACGTCAGTGCAGCGGATGCCGGACTCCTCGAACACCTCGCGACGCACCGCGTCCTCGATCGTCTCGGCGGCCTCGACAAAGCCGGCGAGGCACGAATACATGCCGGCCGGGAACTGCTTCTGACGGCCGAGCAGGCATTTGTCGCCGGACGCGACCAGCGAGATCACGACCGGGTCGGTGCGCGGAAAATGCTCGGTCTTGCAATTCGGGCATTCGCGCTTCCAGCCGCCCTCGCGCATCGCGGTCTTGGTGCCGCAATTGGCGCAGAAGCCATGGCGCTGATGCCAGGACACCATGGACTTTGCCATCGCGATCGTTGCGAGTTGGTCGACAGGGATTGCGCCCTGCATGGCCATGCCGCGCAGCTCGGTCACCACGACATCCGCGCGCCCGGCGAGCTTTTCGACCGCGGCCGGTGAGATGCCCATGCCGAACACGGCGGCGCCGTCCTGCAGGCCGAGGAAGATCGTGCCGGGATTGGCGCCGAATCCGAGCGCCTCGTCGATCGACAGCAGCGCCCGCACTTGGTCGCCGTCGCGCTTCAGCACCAGCGAATCGCGATGCACGACATAGGCCCGCGTCGACGGCTTGTTCTCGAACGCCAGCAGCTTGTCGTCATGGAAGCGCAGATGCGCGGCGCGATCGATCGGGCGGCCGACGAAGGCCGGCGTGCCCAGCGGAAACAAGTCGAATGGCGACATCTCTCACCCTAACCAGATCTTGCGCCTGACTGCGCTGATGAACTGCTGAACCTCCTGCGCATCATGAGGCAGGGGCGGCGCGACGCCCCAGACCGGGCGCGGCCAGGCCACGTCGCCGGTCCGGCGTGCGATGATATGGATGTGCAGTTGCGGCACCATGTTGCCGAGGGCCGCCACGTTGAGCTTGTCGCACTTCGTGATCTCCTTGACCGCGCGCGAGACCCGCGTGATCTCGGTCATCAGCTGCGCCTGGGCGACCTCGTCAAGATCGATGATCTCGACCGCGCCCTCGCGGCGCGGCACCAGCAATAGCCAGGGATAGTTGGCGTCCTTGATCACCAGCACGCGCGACAGCGGCAGGTCGCCGATATCGATCGTATCCTTCGCAAGTTGCGGATGCAGCGACCAGGCTGATTCGGGCATGCGGCGGGTTCCTGGCAGGCGGTCTGGCGGGGAGCTTTGACGGCACCTAAAGCCTTTCCGAGCTGCGGCACAAGCCCGCGGGGGCGAGGGAGCGGGCCGGCGAAGCTCGCGCTTGCTTTCCGGACGGTTTGGCCCCAAATAGGCAGCGGGAGATTGGCGGTGGACGAGCCACTCGCCAACCGGGTCAGGTCCGGAAGGAAGCAGCCCTAACGAGGTCCGGATCGGGTCGCTCGTCAGTCTCCTACCTGTTTTCTCGAGCGAATCGCGCAAAGATGGCGGGGACCCCGCGCAGGGCGGGCGCTCGACCGCACTCCGGTTGATTGCGTCGAGGCTGATTGCGTCGACGATCGCGATCGATGCCGGCCCGGAATACTCACTTGCGGATCGCTCGATGACTGACGCTGGCGCCCCACCTGTTCCGCCCGACAGCGCCGACGCTCCCGCCAAGCCCTACCGGGTTCTGGCGCGCAAATACCGCCCCTCCAGCTTCGCGGATCTGATCGGCCAGGAGGCCGTGGTGCGCACGGTCTCGAATGCGTTCGAGACCGGCCGCATTCCGCAGGCCTGGATCCTCACCGGCGTTCGCGGCGTCGGCAAGACCACCACGGCCCGCATCCTGGCCCGCGCCCTGAATTACGAGCTGCCTGATGGTTCGGTGAAGGGGCCGACCATCCACATGCCGGTGCTCGGCACCCATTGCCAGGCGATCATGGAAAGCCGGCACATGGACATCCTGGAGATGGACGCGGCGTCCCATACCGGCGTCGACGATGTCCGCCAGATCAATGACAGCGTCCGTTATGCGCCGGCCAGCGCGCGCTATAAGGTCTACATCATCGACGAAGTCCACATGCTGTCGACGGCGGCGTTCAACGCCTTCCTGAAGACGCTGGAGGAGCCGCCGGAACACGCCAAATTCGTGTTCGCCACGACCGAGATCCGCAAGGTGCCGGTGACGGTGCTGTCGCGCTGCCAGCGCTTCGACCTGCGCCGCGTCGAGGCCGACGTGCTGATGAAGCATCTCGCCGGGATCGCGACCAAGGAAGGCGTGACGATCGAGCCGGAAGCGCTGGGCATCATCGCGCGCGCCGCCGAAGGCTCGGTGCGCGATTCGCTGTCGCTGCTCGATCAGGCGATTGCTCACAGCGCCGGCGAGGTCCGTGCCGACGATGTCCGGCAGATGCTGGGGCTCGCCGACCGCACCCGCGTCATCGACCTGTTTCATCATCTCGCCAGCGGCGACATCGCCGCCGCCTTCAAGGAATTCCGCGAACAGTACGACGTCGGCGCCGATCCCGTCGTGGTGCTGTCCGATCTGGCCGAGTTCGTGAACTTCGTCACCCGCGTGAAGGTCGTGCCAGCCACCGCCGACAACGTCGCCTTCAGCGAGACCGAACGGCTCCGCGCGCGCGATTTCGCCACCAAGCTGTCGATGCGCGTGCTGTCGCGGATGTGGCAGATGCTGCTCAAGGGCATTGCGGAAACGCAAGGCGCAACACGCCCCGCTGCAGCCGCCGAGATGGTGCTGGTGAGGATCGCCTACGCAGCCGATCTGCCGACGCCGGACGAAGCCATTCGCATGATCGAGCAGAATGGTGGCGGATCGCCTGTCGTCACCCATGGCGGTGGGGCGCGTCCTGCGCCTGCCCCGAGCATGAGTGCAGGCGCTCCGCCGGTGATGAGTTCGGCGCCGATGCAGGCGCCGCGTGCGCAAGGGCCGACCTTGGCCGCGGTGGGCGGTGGCATGCGGCCGCAGGCGATGTCGTCGCAGCCATCGCCGGTCCAGCAGAATCAGTCCGCGTTGCGCCTGGCGAGCTTCCAGGAACTCGTCGCGCTCGCCGGCAAGAATCGCGACCTGATCACCAAGAGCGCGCTCGAGATGGATGTCCGGCTGGTCCGCTTCGAGGATGGACGGCTGGAGATCGCGCTGGAACGGACGGCGCAGCGCTCGCTTGTCTCGGACCTCGGGCGCAAGCTGGAGGACTGGACCGGCCGGCGCTGGACCGTGATCGTGTCGAACGAAGCGGGACAGCCGACCTTGCGCGAGCAGAATCTGCGCGCCAAGAGCGAGCGTGAGGCGGCGGCAGAAGCCGATCCGCGCGTCCAGGAGATCCTGGCGCGGTTCCCAGGTACCAAGGTGATCGAAGTGCGTCGGCTCGCCCACGAGCCGCCCGAATCGGACGCCAGTGCTGTCGAGCCGCCAGACGAGTCCGACGATGATGATGATTTCTAGGCTGATAACGAGGTGCTCCGATGGCTGACTTTCTCGGCATGATGAAACAGGCGGCGCAGCTGCAATCGAAGATGCAGGCGATGCAGGAGGAACTCGGCAGCCTGGAGGTCGAGGGCATCTCCGGTGGTGGCCTGGTCGCCGTGCGTATGACCGCCAAGATGGAAGTGAAGGGCATCAAGATTGATCCGTCGCTCTTGAAGCCCGACGAGGCCGAGATCCTGGAGGATCTCCTGGTCACCGCGCATGGCGATGCGCGCCGCAAGGCGGAAGCGGCGATGCAGGAAAAGATGCAGGCCATCACCGGCAAGCTCGGCCTACCGCCGGGCTTCGGCTTCGGTTAGTCCGTTCATGATCGTCGTGAACTGATGGCCGTCGCCGGTCCTGAAATCGAGCGTCTGATCCAGCTGCTTGCGCGCCTGCCCGGGCTCGGGCCGCGCTCGGCACGGCGTGCCGCGCTGCATCTGATCAAGAAGCGCGAGGCGCTGATGGTGCCGCTCGCCTCGGCGATGCAGGTCGCGATCGAGCGCATCCAGGTCTGCAAGACCTGCGGCAACATCGACACCCAAAGTCCGTGCACGGTGTGCACCGACCCGCGGCGTGATCCCGCGATGATCGTGGTCGTCGCTGATGTCGCCGATCTCTGGGCGCTGGAGCGTGCGAAGGCAAGCAACGGCCGCTATCACGTGCTCGGCGGCACTTTGTCGCCGCTCGACGGTGTCGGCCCGCAGGATCTCACCATCGACGCGCTGGTGCAGCGCGCGCATGCGCCGGAGGTGTCCGAGATCATCCTCGCACTGAACGCGACGGTCGATGGCCAGACCACCGCGCACTACATCACCGACCTCCTGCAGGAGGCGAACGTCAAGGTCACGCGACTGGCGCATGGCGTGCCGGTCGGCGGCGAGCTCGATTATCTCGACGAAGGCACGCTCTCGGCCGCGATGCGGCAGCGCACCCTGTTCTAAGCACAGACGGAAGTGGAATGATGACGAAACGCGGATTCGGCAAACGGCTGGCTTTGGGCGCGATTCTGGTGGCGCTCTCGGCGCCGTCCGTGCTGGCGCAGCAGGGTGAAGTGCCGCAGAAGGCCGGCAGGCCACTCAATGCCGGCGACGTCCTGTCCGGTGAGCTGAACGCGCTGAAGATCAAGAGTGCCAAGCCCGGGCAGCCGTCCGCTGCGTATCAGATCACCAGCGAGCCGCGCCGCCTGCCGCCGCCGAGCGGGCTGTGCAATCTCGAGACCGGCCCCGAGACGTTCCAGCTCGTCACCGCCAACAATGCGCAGGCCTCGCAGCTCAAGGGCCTGCTCGGCAAGCAGATCGCCGTGAAGGTCGACGAGATCGCCTGTGCCCAGGACGCGGGTCAGATGAGCGAAGCGGTCGTCACGAAGTGGAGCCTGGTGAAGCGGTGATCTGCGCGATCCTCGCTCGGCCATCGTTTTTACGCGATGAGTGCCTCTCCTCGCATTGACCGCCAAGTCTGCCGGGCCGAGCCGCCGAGGAGAGAGGACGATGCCGTTCATCCACGATCAATCTGACATCGAATGGCCGGAGGATGGATCCGATGCACCGGATCCGCGCGTCAGCGATTTTGTTTATTTGCCTGCTCCCGAATATGGCGGGCCGCAGGAGCCGGTCCGGTTTTCACTGCAGCCGCCTGCCAGCGAGAGCACCGCATCTCCTGGGGCAGTCGAGCCGCAAAGGCGGAGCATTCTCGATCGTCTGCTCGGACGGCGGACGCCGCAAAGCCGGGTGATCCGGGACCACGAGCGGCGGCGGCAGCTGCTGTTCGCGACGCTCGTGCCGCCGCTGCGGGCTGCCGGCGCCAAGCGGGCGTATTGTCGCTACGATGGCGGCAACGACGAAGGATTTTCCTGGCTCGATCACTACGAGAGCGAAAGCGGGGATCGTCTCGACCTCGATGCGCTGGCCGCGCGGCTTCTCGCGATGGGCGTCCATGATCAGCTGCCCGCGATCGAAGCCCGCTCTCAATCCGCGGCAATTTTCAAGCACCAGAAGCTCGCTGAGTTGCGCGACGTCGTTTCCGATCAATTGGTCGAGGAGTGGGCCATGCTGCTGCTCGGCAGAGGTTTCGGCACCGGCGAATATTGCATGTATGGCGCGTTTTGGGTGGATCTCGAAGCGTGCACCATCATCGATGACGGCAATGCCGATCCGGTCGTGAAGAACATCACGATCGCCGGGTAGAGGCGGCCATGGCGCATCCCTATCACCATGCGGTTCGTTCCGCCCGCCTGTTCGGTGGCGAGCCGGCCGACTATCAGGCGATCCACGACTGGTTCGACGAGAGCAAGGCGCATCTCGCTGACGTCCGCCACCGCGCCCTGCGTCACCACAGCGAAGGGATCTTCCTGTGCGAGGCGATCTTTGGTGCGACCCTGACCAACAGCGTCGGCAAAGTCGTTCCCGTCAGGACGATCGGAGAGCAGCACGTCAAGGATGATCTGGGCTGGATTCCGACCGTCAAGGATTGGCTGCAGCACCTTGAGGTCCAACCCTGGATGGGCCGAACGCCATTCCGTCCGCAGACCGACGAGCGGCAGTCTGCCGGCACGTCCAGTGTTCAGCAGCCGCCGCAGGATGATGCCGCTTCGCCGGAGGGGTGACTGCCGCGCTCAGACCTTGGCCGGGCCCAGCGCCGCGAAATGCCCCCGGCGCTGCAGCCAGGCAAGCAGCACGAGGCTCGGGATCGCGACCAGCACGCAGATCACGAAGAACAGCGGCCATCCTGTGGCCTTCGCCACATAGCCTGCACCCGATGACAGATAGGTGCGCCCGACGGCGGCGAGCGCGGTGAGCAGCGCATATTGAGTCGCGGTGTGCAGCGGGTTCTTGCAGAGCGCCGAGAGATAGGCGACGAAGATCACGGTGCCGATCGCGCTGGTGAAGTTTTCCGCGGAGATCGCCAGCGCCAGCGCCCATTGATTGACGCCGACGATCGCGAGCCATGAGAACGACAGATTGGCCAACGCCTGCACCACGCCGCCGATCCAGAGACTTGTCGCGAGCGCATAGCGGCGGGCGACGAAGCCGCCGGCAAAGCCGCCGGCGAGAGTCGCGGCAAGGCCGACGCCCTTCACGATCGCGGCGTAGTCGACCTTGCTGAAGCCGAGATCGATCACGAACGGCGCGGTCATCGTGCCGGAAAAGGCGTCCGTGAACTTGAACAGCACGACGAAGGCAAGCGCCGCGAGCGCATCGCGCCGGCCGAGGAACTCCACGAAGGCGCCGGCGGCCGCATGCATCACGCGGGTGAGCGCGGTGTCCGCGCCCATTTCCGCTTCCGCCAGCTTCGACTGCGCCGGCTCGGTCGCGGCCAGCGCCGTGATCGTGCCGATCAGAATGAGCGCGGCCATCACGACATAGCCCCACATCCAGGACGCCGGCCGCGGCAGCCCGCTGGTTTCAAAGGCACTGACCACCACAAGCGCGCCAGCGGTCGAGACCAGCATGCCGATGCGGTAGGCCGCCACATAGGCCGCCATGCCAGCTGCCTGCTCGCTCTCCGGCAGGCTCTCGACGCGGAAGGCATCGACCACGATGTCCTGGGTCGACGACATCGCGGCCACCAGCACGGCGGCCAGCGCCACCATGAACGGCGCGCGCGCCGGGTCCGTCAGTGCCAGCAGCAGGATGGCGCCGATCAACAGCAGTTGCGCGAACACCAGCCAGCCGCGTCGACGGCCGAACACGCGCGTCAGCAGCGGCACGTGCAGCGCGTCCACCAGCGGCGCCCATAGGAATTTCAGCGTGTAGGGCGTGCCGACAAGGGCGAACAGTCCGATCGTGCCGAGATCGACGCCGAGCTCGCGCATCCAGATCTGCAGCGTCGAGCCGGACAACGCCAGCGGCAGGCCCGAGGAAAAGCCGAGGAAGAGCACGACGAGAACACGCGGCTGCAAATAGACCGCCATGCTCTCGCGCCAGGTGGGGGCGGGCTTGGTGTCGGGCTTTGCGGCGGCTGCCGTAAGGTCGGATGTCGCGTCGGGTGCGGTCATGAGCAGGTCGTAGCAGATTTGGGGAAATGCCGTATGCTGTTTTGCTCCGCTGGAGCCATGTTTAAGTCGTCATCGTCCGCGAAAGTGGACGATCCAGTAGCCACCGGCTTCTCGGGTCTCACGGCCGTCTCGGCGTACTGGATGCCCGCCTGCGCGGGCATGACGGTCTTAGAATGAACCTCCAGCGATCCCGGGATAGAGATCATTCCAGTTTGGGTTGTTCTCTTCGATCAGCCGGATCTTCCAGGTTCGATTCCATTTCTTGAGCCGCTTTTCACGTAGAATGGCATTTGCTGCATCGTCGAACTGCTCGAAGTAGACAAGGCGCACGACGTCGTATTTCTCAGTGAAGCTCTCGATCAGCTTTGCCTTGTGCTGTGCCACCCGGCGGATCAGATCGTTGGTCACGCCGATGTAGAGCGTACCGCCAATGCGGCTTGCCAGGATGTCCACGTAGTAGGAACGCGTGCCCATCGGACGTCTCTGGAATATTGGAGCGCCCGGTCAAGCCAGGCGACGACCGTCTTGCCTGGATGGCTGTCTCGGACAACACAGAGACTTCGGTCACTCTCCCGCCTGTATGCGCCCTGCCAGCGGAAACAGGTCCGGCGTCGTCCCGACAGCAGGCGCAATCCGCGGCGATTCCACCGGTGCATCCTGCTTGCTGAAATCCAGCTCCTCGATGCGGGCGGCGCGCTTCTCGATCTTGTCGGCGGAGATCAGGATCTGGCGGATATCCTCGCCGACATCGCCAAAATGCTTTTGCAGCTTGAGCACGCGCTCGCGCAGGCGGCCGAGATCGTCGCCGAGATGGATCACCTCGTTGCGGATCTGGTCGGCGGCATCGCGGATGCGCGCATCCTTCATGATCTGCTGCATCACCTGGATCGCCAGCATCAGCAGTGACGGCGACACCAGCACCACGCGGGCGCGATAGGCCTTCTGGATGACGTCGTCGAAGCCGTCATGGATCTCGGCATAAACCGACTCTGAGGGCACGAACATCAGCGCCGTATCCTGCGTCTCGCCGACGACGAGATACTTCTCGGCAATGTCGTTGACATGCCGCAGCACGTCGCTGCGCAGGCGCTGGGCGGCGGCGCGCTTCTCCTCCTCCGTCTCTGCATCATGCAGCGCCGTGACGGCTTCCAATGGAAACTTGGCGTCGATGCACAGCGGGCGCGCATCGGGCAGGAACACGACGCAGTCCGGCCGCTTGCCGCTGGCGAGCGTGTATTGGAAGGCGTAGCTGCCCTTGGGCAGCCCGTCCTGCACGATCGCCTCCATGCGCGCCTGGCCGAAGGCGCCGCGCGACTGCTTGTTGGCGAGCACGTCGCGCAATGTGGACACCTGCGTGGTCAGCTCGCTGAGGTCGCGATGGGCATTGTCGATGATGCCCAGCCGCTCATGCAGCACGCGCAAGGAATCCATGGTGTGGCGTGTGCTCTGCTCCATCGACTGGCCGACGCGATGGGTGACGGCATCAAGGCGCTCGTTGACGCTGCGGGCCAGGTCCACCTGCCGGCCGGCGAGCAGTTGCGCCATGGCATCGACCCGGCCGGACGCTTCGCTCTGGACCCGGATCATCTCGCTGAACCGCTGTTCGAGCTCGTCGGTGCGAATCGCCTGCTGTGCGGCAAACTCGCCGCCGCGGCGGCTGGACCGGGCGACGGCTGCCACGATCATCACGAGCAGCAGCAGCACCAGCACGCCAAATCCGATCAGCGCGTCACTGGCGCGCAGCGGAAGGTCGCCGATCATCACGATGACAGGATTGAGCGATTGGCTGGTGGTCATCACCCCCGTCTATCCGATTCGCATAAGCCTGCGAACGAAGAGAGAACATTCATGGTTAAGATCGGCTTAAGATTTATGGTTAGCGAGGCGTTGAATTTCATGGTTAGCGATGTCTTAACCACGCACCGTCACATTGACCGGGCCTGTTCCGGGGCTTAAATCGCGCGCCATGTCCCTACGAGAAATCATCATCCTGCCGGACAAGCAGTTGCGGCTGGTCTCCAAGCCTGTCGAGAAGGTCACGCCGGAGATCCGGCAGTTGGTCGACGACATGTTCCAGACGATGTACGACGCCCCCGGTATCGGGCTCGCGGCCATCCAGGTTGCGCAGCCGCTGCGCGTCATCACCATGGATCTGGCCAAGCCGGATGCCGGTGGCGAGACCAAGCGTGAGCCGCGGGTCTTCATCAATCCCGAGATCATCGCCAAGTCCGACGAGCTCTCGATCTATGAGGAAGGCTGCCTGTCGATCCCCGAATATTACGAGGAGGTCGAGCGGCCGGCGCGGGTCCGCGTCCGCTTCACCGATCTCGACGGCGTGCTGCGCGAGGAGGATGCCGAGGGACTCTACGCCACCTGCATCCAGCACGAGATCGACCATCTCAACGGCGTGCTGTTCATCGACTATCTGTCGAAGCTCAAGCGTGACCGCGTTCTGAAGAAGTTCACCAAGGCCGCCAAACGCGCGGGCGAGTGATCGACGAACTCTGTCCTCCGTCATGCCCGGGCTTGACCCGGGCATCCACGTCTTGCCTCTCGCGTTGGCGTTCAGACGTGGATGGCCGGGACAAGCCCGGCCGTGACGCGGAGGATTCGGCAATGCAGGATCTTCCACCCGATGCCCCTTCGCCTGATCTTCATGGGCACGCCGGATTTCGCCGTGCCCACCCTGCTTGAGCTCGCCGGCCACGGCCACGAGATCGCGGCTGTGTATACGCGCGCGCCGAAGCCCGGCGGCCGTCGCGGCCTGGCCCTGGTGCCGACGCCGATCGAGACCGAGGCGCGAAGGCTCGGAATTCCCGTGGTCACGCCGAAGACGCTGAAGACCGAGGAGGCCCTGACCGCGTTTCGCGCCCATCAGGCCGATGCAGCTGTGGTCGTGGCCTATGGCATGATCCTGCCTCAGGCGATTCTCGATGCGCCCAAGCTCGGCTGCTACAACCTCCATGCCTCGCTGCTGCCGCGCTGGCGCGGCGCCGCGCCGATCAACCGCGCCATCATGGCTGGTGACGCCGAAACCGGGGTCATGGTGATGAAGATGGATGTCGGGCTCGACACCGGCGACGTCGCGATGGCCGAGCGCCTGCCGATCACCGATGCGATGACCGCGTCCGACCTGCACGACCAGCTGGCGCGGATCGGCGCCGACCTGATGGTGCGCGCCATGGCTGCGCTGGAGCGCGGCGGGCTCACGCTGACGAAGCAAGCCGATGCGGGCGTCACCTACGCAGCCAAGATCGAGAAGGCCGAGGCGCGGATCGACTGGAGCAAGCCTGCCAACGCGGTATTGCGCCACATCCACGGCCTGTCGCCATTTCCGGGGGCGTGGAGTGAGGTCACGCTCGACGGTGAAGCCGTGCGCTTGAAGATCCTGCGCTGCGCGCTGGCCGATGGCAGGGGCGAACCGGGCGCTGTGATCAACGAGCAGCTCACCATCGCCTGCGCCGACGGCGCCGTCCGTGTCACCGAGCTGCAGCGCGCCGGCAAGGGCCCGATGAAGGCCGCGGATTTCCTGCGCGGCACCCGCGTCGCTCCGGGCCTGCGCTTCGGTTGACGTCCCCAACGCGTCATGCGCGGGCTTGACCCGCGCATCCATCTCGCAAACAAACGTCCTTGTTGGATGGATTGCCGGGTCAAGCCCGGCAACGACAGCAAAACTCGATCCAGGCGATGCCCCGCTACAAGCTCACTATCGAATATGACGGCACGCCATTCTGCGGCTGGCAGCTGCAGGAGACGCTACCGTCGGTGCAGGGCGCGCTGGAGGCGGCGGTGCAGGCGACCTGTGGCGTGCCGACCCGCGTGCACGGGTCAGGCCGCACGGATGCCGGCGTCCACGCCACCGGCCAGGTCGCGCATTGCGACATTGCCAAGGACTTCCGGCCCGACAAATTGCGCGATGCGCTCAACGCGCATCTGCGGCCGAACCCGGTCGCGGTGCTTGAGGCCGAGATCGTTTCCGATACGTTCGAGGCACGCTTCTCGGCCCGTAAGCGGCACTATCGCTATCGGATCGTCAATCGGCGCTCCAATCTCGCGCTCGAGGTCGGGCGTGTCTGGCGTGTGCCGCAGCGGCTTGATTCCGATGCGATGCATGCCGCTGCACAGAGGCTGATCGGCAGGCACGACTTCACCACGTTCCGTGACACAGAATGTCAGGCGAAATCGCCCGAGAAGACGCTCGATCAGCTCGATGTCGTCAGGGACGGAGACGCGGTGACCATCGTGACCTCGGCTCGCTCCTATTTGCACAGCCAGGTGCGCTCGATGGTGGGATCGCTGGTGTGGGTCGGGCAGGGCCGCTGGAGCGCCGATGATCTCGCCGCCGCGCTGGCCGCGCGCAACCGCGCCGCCTGCGGTGTCGTGGCGCCCCCGGAAGGGCTGTACCTGGTCAAGGTGGATTATTGAAGCAGTCCCAAGTGGAACCTTGGTGCTGTTAGTTGCGAATGACTATCCTAATTAGTTGCTGTTTTGCGTCGCAATGCATGGTTTCTTAACTCCAAATTGAAATCCTGGCTGTTATCCGGGCCTTGAGTTGCTGTTCAGCGAGGTCCGTCGTGCGCATTCGCCAAGTCTTCCTGCTTTCTCTGTTGCTCGGGGCCGTCATCGGCCTGCTCGCCACCGCGCTGTTTGCCTGGCAGCAGCTGGCCTCCCTGCAAGCTGCGAGGACAGCAGGACGTGATGCGCAGCTGCTGGCTGCCATGCTGCGGCTGCCGGAGAAGTTGAATCTCGAGCGTGCTATGGTCAATCCGCGGTTGGCCTCGCCCAATCCGGCGACCGCCGACGAGCTCGCTTCGCTGCAGAAGATCCTCCAGGGCTCGGATGAAGCGTTCGCCAAGGCGCGAAGCCTCGTGCAGTTGAGCGAAGACTCCGCCGCGCTGGATTCGATCCAGCAGAAGCTGCGCGCGTTGCGCAGTTCCGCGCTCGATGCCGTCACGCAGCCGAAGGCCGCGCGATCCGAAGTCATTGTCCGCGATTACGTGCCGCAGATGTTCGCGATTCAGGAGACGACCGGCAGCCATGTCGAAGGCATCGTCCGCCGGATCAATTCGGCAAACCCCGCGGTCGGCCAGTCGGCCAGGCTCGCCGTGATCGGGTGGGACATGCGCGATTGGGCTGGTCGCGCCACCACGACCTTCATCCGCATGATCGCGACCAAGCAGCCGATGTCCGGTGAGCCGGCCGAGGCTCTGGCCATGTTCAAGGGACGGATCGAGCGGATCTGGTCGGCGGCCAAGCTCGCGGCTGCGGAGATCGATCAGAAACCGATCTTCGCAGCCTTGTCGCAGGTGGAAAGCGGCTATTGGGCGCGTGGCGGCGAGTTCTATGCGTCCCAGGTCGCGCCGAACCGCGGCAAGGTCCTCGAGCTCGATCCCGATCAGTTTCTGCGCTCGATGTTCCCGATCCTCGACACGATCCTGCCGCTGCGCGATGCGGCGATTGCCGAGGCGCTCCGTCAGGGCGATCTCGCCATCGCCGAGTCGCAGACGCGCTTCGTGCTCGCGCTGGCCCTGCTGCTGATCAACGTGGCGGCTGCCGCGCTCGGCACCGTCTGGTTCAATGGCCGGGTGATCAAGCCGCTGTCTTATCTGACCGAGCTGATCGGACGCATCGCCAGCGGTGAGCGCGACGTGACGATCGCCTATCGCGACCGGACGGACGAGGTCGGCACGCTCGCCAACGCCATCGGCGTGCTCCAGGAGAAGTCTGCCGAGGCTGATCGGCTCGCGCTTCAGGGCGCCGATGCCGAAGCCCGTCGCGACGCGCGCCGGCAGAAGATCGAGGCGCTCACCGGCCGGTTCGGCGAGGTCATCGATACGCTCTGCGGCCGCCTCAGCGATGCCGCCAGCGGCCTGAAGCAGTCAGCCGAAGCCCTGGACGGCTCCGCCAGCGCCACCGCCTCCCGTGCCACCGCAGTGACCGATGCGGCAGCGCAGGCAACGGCCGGCGTCAATACCGTGGCCGCAGCCTCGGAGGAGCTGGATCATTCGATGAAGGAGATTACCCGGCAGATTGCGGAAGCGGCGTCGGAATCGTCGAATGCGACCAGTCAGGCGCTCGACACCACCGACAAGGTGCGCACGCTTGCCGGCAGCGCAACGCGCATCGGCGACGTCGTGCAGCTGATCCGCGCCATCGCTTCGCAGACCAATCTGCTCGCGCTCAACGCCACGATCGAATCGGCACGCGCTGGCGAGGCCGGCAAGGGCTTTGCCGTGGTTGCCTCCGAGGTGAAGAGCCTGGCATCGCAGACCAGCAAGGCGACCGAGGAGATTGAGAGTCAGATCGCCGCGATCCAGAACGAGACGGGCAGCACCGTTGCCGCGATCGAAAAGATCGCGGCTGTCGTCAATACGATCAGTGGTGTCACGGGCGCGGTGGCAAGCGCGGTAGCCGAGCAGAGCGCCACGACGCGGGAGATTGCCCGCAGCGTGCAGCAGACGGCCAGCGGCACCAACGACGTCTCGTCATCGATTGCGCTGGTAAGCGCTGCGGCTGCGGATACCCGTGGATCGGCGCGATCGCTGCTCGACTCCGCGGCGAGCCTGGCCGGGCAGGCCACGGACCTGCGCCGCGAGGTCGATCAGTTCTTGGCCGAGGTGAAGGCAGCCTGACCTCTGTCAGGGGTGCCGCTCAGGCGAAATAGCGATCGAGAATGCCGCGATAGATCTTCGTCAGGGTGGCGATATCCGCCACGGAGGCGCGCTCGTCGATCTGGTGCATGGTCTGCCCGACCAGGCCGAATTCGATGACCGGGCAATAGCTCGCAATGAAGCGCGCATCCGAGGTGCCGCCGGTCGTGGAGAGCTCCGGCTTGCGTCCGGTCACGCTCTCGATGGCGGCGACGGCGAGGTCGGTGAACGGCCCCGGCTTGGTCAGGAACACTTTGGAGTTCGACGGCAGCCAGTCGATATGGGCGCGGATGCGGTTTCCGCAGGCCTTGGCCAGCCGTTCCTCGACCAGCGCCCGCAGCGAGTCCTGCGTGTGACAGTCATTGTAGCGGATGTTGAACTTCGCGCGCGCCAGGCCCGGGATGACGTTGGATGCCGTGTTTCCGACATCGACGCTGGTGAATTCGAGGTTCGACGGCTGGAATTGCGCACTGCCGTGATCCAACGGTTCGTCCGACAGCGCGACGATCAGGCGAGAGATGTCGGGCACCGGATTCTCGGCGCGGTGCGGATAGGCGACGTGGCCCTGCCTGCCCTCGACGATCAGCGTGCCGGACTGCGAGCCGCGGCGGCCGATCTTGATGCAGTCGCCCATGACCTCCTGGTTCGACGGCTCGCCGAGCACGCAATGGTCGAATTTTTCGCCGCGCTCGGCCGCCCATTGTAACAGCTTGATGGTGCCGTTGATCGAGACGTCCTCCTCGTCGCCGGTGATCAGGAACGAGATCGAGCCTTTCGGCTGCCCGTCGTGATCGCGCAGATAATCCAGCGCGGCGGCGACGCTGCAGGCGATGCCGCCCTTCATGTCGACCGCGCCGCGGCCGTAGATATAGCCGTCCCTCACCTCGCCCGAGAACGCCGGAAGGCTCCAGGCCGCTTCGTCACCGGGCGGGACCACGTCGGTATGGCCGGCGAAGGTGATGTGCGGACCCTCGGTGCCGATGCGAGCGTAGAGATTGTCGATGTCGGCCGTGCCTGCTTCCGAAAAGGTGATGCGGTGGGTCGTGAAGCCGGCCTGTTTCAGCAGGGCTTCGAGCACACCGAGCGCCCCGGCATCGGCGGGGGTCACGGAGGGGCAGCGGATCAGATCGCGGGTGATGGTGAGGGCATCGGTCATGCCCTCCGCTTAACACGGGCTTTCGGGCGGCGGCTAGTGCGCCGCCCGGGCCAGGACGATCAGTCGCGCAGCAGTTCGTTGATCGAGGTCTTGGAGCGGGTGCGCTCGTCGACGCGCTTGACGATGACGGCGCAGGCGGTGGACGGGCCGATCTGGCCGTTCTTCATCGGCTTACCCGGCAGCGCGCCCGGTACCACGACGGCATATTCCGGCACCTCGCCGACGAAAGTCTCGCCGGTCTCGCGGTCGATGACCTTGGTCGAGGCGCCCAGGAAGACGCCCATCGCGAGCACTGCGCCCTTCCGGACGACGACGCCCTCCGCAACCTCTGATCGTGCACCGATGAAGCAATCATCCTCGATGATCACGGGGCCGGCCTGCAGCGGCTCCAGCACGCCGCCAATGCCGACACCACCGGAGATATGGACGCGCTTGCCGATCTGGGCGCAGGAGCCGACTGTCGACCAGGTATCGACCATGGTGGCCTCGTCGACATAGGCGCCGAGATTGACGAAAGACGGCATCAGCACGACGTTCTTGGCGATGAAGGCCGAGCGGCGCACGATCGCGCCAGGCACCGCGCGGAAGCCGGCCTCGCGGAAGCGGTTCTCGCCCCAGCCTTCGAATTTCGACGGCACCTTGTCCCACCATGACGCCTGGCCGGGGCCGCCCGGAATGACGCTCATGTCGTTGAGGCGGAAGGACAGCAGCACGGCCTTCTTCAGCCACTGGTTGACGCTCCATGTGCCGTCCGTGCCGCGCTCGGCGACGCGCGCCTCGCCCTTGTCGAGCAGCTCCAGCGCACTCTCCACGGCGTCGCGGATCTCGCCCTTGGTCGTGGTCGAGACGCCATCACGGGCATCGAAGGCGCTGTTGATGGTGGATTCCAGGGCGGAAAATGACATCGGTCGATCCTCGCTTGGTCCCGGGCCGACCGGGACGGACGTGTACGAGTATGGAGGGCAAGGCGGCTTTTTCGGAGTTTGGGGCAGGGGAGTCAAGGCACACCCACCGCTGGTCCGGGACGACGGTCGGCTATGTAGCCACCAGCCGCTGCAAGAATCCGGTCAGGTCATCCGTGACGTGGTCGACATGCGGATCGTCCCGACCCGACAGCTCCCAGTCCTCGCGCACCACTTCCTTGGTGCCGTCGGGCACCACCAGCACCGTGGTCATGCCGAGGTCGTGCGGGACCACGAGATTGCGGGCAAGGTCCTCGAACATGGCTGCACGGGTCGGATCGACGGCGTGCAGCTCGAGGAATTTGTCATAGGTCTCGCGCGCGGGTTTTGGCGTCAGCTCGGCGGCGATGATGTCGAACACGCCGTGGAAATGGCCGGCGATGCCGAGCCGTGACAGCACCGCATCGACATGATCGACCGAACCGTTGGTCAGGATCAGCTTGCGCCCGGGCAATTTCTCGATCGCCGCGCCCATGTCCGGATTCGGCTCCAGCGGCGAGTGGTCGATCTTGTGCACATAGGCCAGGAAGTCGTCGGCATGCACGCCATGCTCAGTCATCATCCCGCGCATCGTGGTGCCGTAGCGGCGGTAGTAGTCCTTCTGGATGCGGCGCGCCTCGTCCGCGTCGACCTTGAGCCAGTTGGACACGAACTCGCCGATTCGCGCGTCGACCTGCTGCCAGAGATTGACGTGGTGCGGATACAGCGTGTTGTCGAGATCGAACACCCAGGTGTCGACGTGGTCGAAGCTGCGGGGATCTTTCGTCATGTCTGCCTCGGTCCATCATGCCTGGGTTCATCATGCCCCGCTGGCGCGGCATATTCCGCCGTCGTCCCGGCGAAGCCCGGGACCCATACCGCGTGATCTATCATGGGGCAGGATGGCTGATGCCGGTCGCCTCCACCACGGCCGGTGGTTATGGATCCCGGCGTTCGCGGGGATGACAGCGGAGTGTGGGGCCGCAGTGCGCGCCTGATCGACATGATCATCACGGCAGCGCGAATCTGATTGTCTTGCCGCCGCGGGTGATGTCGACCGCGGTGAAGCCGGTGGCGGTGAAGCCGCGGCTCGGACAGTCGCCCTGCTCTGTTGTCTCGAACTTGTTCTCGCGGGTGCAGAGCTGGACGAGGCCGCCCCAGTTCAGGGGCTTGTTCTTCAGCTTGATGGTGCGGTTTTCGTCATCGACCGCCTCGGCGAAGCTGTAGACCTTCTTCGGCTGCCCGGTAATGTCGGGATGCAGGCACTTGCCGGCGTCGATGCGATACCAGCCGCGGCTGACCACCGTGCGGCCGTCGTCGGTCGCGACCGCCGCCATGACCTTGTGCGGCGTGTCGTTGCACCAAGTAAGCCCGGTGGGCGAGGGCGTCTGAACCGCGTCGACCATCGTGGCGAAGAATGTCGACTGCGAGACGATGTCGGACGAGAGCCCGCGACTCTTCAGGAACGCGGCGAGTGCAGCTTGCGTCTTCGGCCCGTCGACGCCGTCGATCGGGGACACGTCATAGCCGGCAATGCCGAGCAGACGCTGGATGCCGGCGAGGCGGGCCTGCTCGTCATCATATTCCGCGCTTTCGGCGAGATAGGCGGTCAAGCTGCCGTCATCGCTTTTTGTCGGCGTCACCTGGGTGAACGCTGCCGGGGTCTGCCCGGCACGGCATTGTCGCGCAGCAGCGATCACGAAATTATCGGTCGTCGCAACGCAGAGCTGGTCATTGCCGTTTGCGGCGATCGGCGATGCGCCATAGAGGCTGAGCGCGCGCGCGTGGAGCAGGATACGCTCCGCGGTCATCGCGCCCTGCAGCACCACGCGGCAGGTAGCCGGATCGAGCCTGAACCATCCCCGCGTCGCCGTCGCCGCCTTCTCGTCGATGCCGATCGCAGCCTCGACGACGTAGCTCATGCGATTGCAGAGCTTGAGGTCGGCGCGGGCGGGCGTGGTGAAGGTGAGAAGAGGGAGGATGGCGGCCAGGGCGAGCGCAACGCGAGTCCGGAGGGGTTTCGCTTGCCAACGAATCTCCCCGACGTCATGGCCTGGCTTGACCCGACCATCCACGCGTTTGTCTCCATCGGAGGGAAAGTCATGAATGCCCGGGTCGAGCCCGGGCATGACGATCTCCAAGGTTGCGACGGCCTTGCCCATCACTTGTGGATCAGCGTGCCCGTGCCCTGGTTGGTGAACAGCTCGAGCAGCACCGCGTGCTGCACCTTGCCGTCGAGAATCACGACGCCCTGTACCCCCTGCTCGAGCGCGTAGATGCAGGTCTCAACCTTCGGGATCATGCCGCCGGAAATGGTGCCGTCGGCGATCAGCTTGCGCGCATCCTTTACCGACAGCTCCGGAATCAGCTTCTTCGACTTGTCGAGCACGCCGGGCACGTCGGTGAGCAGCAGCAGGCGCTTGGCCTTCAGCGCGCCGGCCACCGCTCCGGCAAAGGTGTCGGCGTTGACATTGAAGGTCTGACCTTCCTTGGAGGTCGCGAGCGGAGCAAGGATCGGGATCAGCTCGTAGCCGATCAGCTGGTTCAGCAGCGTCAGGTCGACCTTGTCGGGCTCGCCGACGAAGCCGAGATCCACCACCTTCTCGATATGGCTGTCCGGATCGACCATGGTGCGTGTGGCCTTGACCGCGCGCACCATGTTGCCGTCCTTGCCGCAGAGGCCGACGGCCTTGCCGCCGGCTTCGTTGATGTAGCCGACCAGCTGCTTGTTGATCGAGCCGGCAAGCACCATTTCGACGATCTCGATCGTCGCAGCGTCGGTGATGCGCAGACCGGCGGCAAATTCGGAGACGATGCCGAGGCGTTTGAGCATGGTCGCGATCTGCGGCCCGCCGCCATGCACCACCACGGGGTTGATCGCGGTTTGCTCGAGCAGCACGATGTCGCGCGCGAAGGCCTTGGCGGTGTCCTCGTCACCCATGGCGTGGCCGCCATATTTGATGACGATGGTCTCGTCGTCATACTCCTGCATGTGCGGGAGCGCCTCGGACAGGATGCGGGCCTGATCGAGCGGGCTGATGGTGGTCGCGTCGGTCATGTCGGGGATCTCGGCTAGCGGGGCGTCGCCGCGCGTTCTATCCGATTGCCGCCTGCTGCGCAAAGCGCCGGATCAGGCGCGCCGGGGCCACAACGCGCAGATCGCGAGCGCAATCCAGCTCGCAATTTGCAGGCTGCCGCCGATCGGCGCCGCAAACGGAAACAGCCGGTCGCCGGCGAACTGCCGCATCAACAGGTCGCCGGCGAAAAGCGCCGGCCCGAGCGCGAAACCGAGGGCCGCGATCAGCCCGATGCGCCGATGAATGACGCCGCGCTCGGCCAGCGCGACGGTGCCGAGCAGAGCGCAGGCGTGGAACAGCAGCATCATGGAGGCGGTGGCGAGGCGGGATGCGTCGGCATCATGCGCGGCCTTGGCCGCGAGCGCCACGCCGGTGGCACCCATCAGCCCGGCCAGTGCGATCAGGAGACGCCAGAGCCGCGTCATGCGCCGCGCTCCTCCAGCAGGCGCGCCATTGCGGCGCGCAGCTCCGGCATGCCCGTTCCGGAGCGCGATGACGTCGCCAGCACCTGCGGGAATGCCGCCGGATGCTTGGCCAGCGCGGCCTCGGTCTCGGCGATGCGGGCGGCGAGCTCCGGCGGCTTGACCTGGTCGGCCTTGGTCAGGACCAGCTGATAGCTGACCGCGGACCGGTCGAGCGTCTTGAAGATCTCCTGATCGACCTCCTTGAGGCCGTGGCGGGCGTCGATCAGCACATAGACGCGGGCAAGCGAGGCGCGGCCGAGCAGGAATTGGTGGATCAACTCGGTCCAGGACGCGACCTTGGTTTTGGCCGCGGCGGCGTAGCCATAGCCGGGCATGTCGACCAGGCGCAGCGGCGCATAGTCAGGTCCCTCGAAGAAGATCAGCTCCTGCGTGCGGCCCGGCGTGTGCGACGTCCGTGCCAGCGCGTTCTGGCCGGTCAACGCATTGATCAGGCTGGACTTGCCGACATTGGAGCGGCCGGCAAAGGCGATCTCGATCTGGCCGGACATCGGCGGCAGGCTCGCGATCGAGGGCGAGGCATGGGTGAACCGCCAAGCCTGCGCGAACAGCTTGCGGCCCTTCTCGATCAGGCGCTCGTCGGTGTCGTGGCTGGTGGTCATCAATGCTTTTGCCTCGTCATTGCGAGCGAAGCGAAGCAATCCAGGGTCACAAGGGAAGTCTGGATTGCTTCGTCGCTGCGCTCCTCGCAATGACGGCCGCGGCTCAAGCCGCCTTACTCGTCGTCACGCCACTTTTTTTTTTAAACGTGCCGCGGATGTTGTCGAACAGCTCCACCTTGACGCCATTGCGGCGCATGATGAAGCCCTGCTGCAGCACCGACAGCGTGTTGTTCCAGGCCCAGTAGATCACCAGACCGGCCGGGAAGCCCGCGAGCATGAAGGTGAAGATGATCGGCATCCAGTTGAAGATCATCGCCTGGGTCGGATCCGGCGGCGCCGGGTTCAGCTTCATCTGCACCCACATCGTGATGCCCATGATGATCGGCCAGATGCCGAGCGCCAGGTAGTGGCCGAACAGGGGCAGCTGGGTCGGATCAAACGGGATCAGGCCGAACAGCGTGAACAGATTGGTCGGATCGGGCGCCGAGAGGTCCTTGATCCAGCCATAGAACGGCGCATGCCGCATCTCGATGGTGACGAACAGCACCTTGTAGAGCGAGAAGAACACCGGGATCTGCAGCACGACCGGGAGACAGCCGGCGACCGGGTTGATCTTCTCCTTCTTGTAGATCTCCATCATCTCCTGCTGCTGCTTCATCCGGTCGTCCGGATAGCGCTCCTTGAGCGCCTGCAGCTGCGGCTGGATCGCCTTCATCTTCGCCATCGAGGCGTAGGACTTGTTGGCGAGCGGAAAGAACAGGAGCTTCACCAGCACCGTCACCAGCAGGATCGAGATGCCGAAATTGCCGAAGAAGCGGAAGAAGAAGTCGAGCGCCAGGAACATCGGCTTGGTCAGGAAGTAGAACCAGCCCCAGTCGATCAGAAGATCGAAATGGTTCAGCCCAAGCTGCTGATTGTAGCCGCCGAGCCCGCCGATCGGGAAGTTGATGCCGACGACGCCGGCTTCCTTGGCTCCGGCGAACAGCCGGGTAGAAACGCTGGCCGCGCCGCCGGCCGGCACGGTCTGCGGGGTCTCGACATAGTCGGTCTGGTAACGATGCTGGTTGTCGACCAGCTTCGACGAATAGTTCGCCGTCAGGCGGGCATCCGTCATCGGCAGCAGCGCCGTCGCCCAATATTTGTCGGTGATGCCGAGCCAGCCATTGGTGACGTCGAACTTCGCCGCCTTGTCGTCGTCCATCTTCTTGTAGGTGTATTCCTGCAGTCCCTTCTCGCCGAGATAGCCGATCAGGCCTTCATGCAGGATGTAGTAGCCCGACACGTGCGGCGTGCCGTGGCGCGAGATCAGGCCGAAGGGATACAGCGTGACGGGCGCGCTGCCGGCGTTGGTGACCTCATCCTTGATGGTGAAAAGATAGTGCTCGTCGACCGAGATGGTGCGCTTGAAGGTCAGGCCGTCGGCATTGGTGGTGCTCAGCTTGACCGGGGTCGTCGGCGTCAGGGCGTTGGTGCCGTCCTGCTGCCACACCGTGTTCTGGTCGGGCACCTGGACCTTGGCGCCGGGCGCGCCGACCCAGCCGAACTCGGCGTAATAGGGCTCGGCGGTGTTGGACGGCGAGAACAGCACGATCGCGGGCGACTTCGGATCGACCGTCTCGCGATATTGCACGAACGCCAGGTCGTCGATGCGCGCGCCCTTGAGCGAAATGCTGCCGCTCAGCCGTGGGGTGTCGATCTTGACGCGGGGCGTGGCGGCGATGGCGGCGTCACGCGCCACCACGCCGGTGGCCGTAGTCGCCGCGCCGCCCGGTGCGCTCGGGCTGCCTGAGGCCGCGGCATTGGGCTGGGGGGTGGCAGACGGCGTGGCATCGGGCTGCACCGCGGGCGCCTGCTTCTTGGCGAGCTCGGCCTGCATCTGGGCCTGCGCCCGCTGCTTCTCCATCTGCGGTCCGTTGTAGAAGACCTGCCAGAGGATCAGCACGAGGCCGGACAGAATGACGGCGAGGATTGTGTTGCGATTGTCGGTCATCGTTTTCTTATCGTCTCGTCGTTCAATCCGGTGTGCGGGAATGCGCGTCCGGTGCGGGAGCATGGCGCCGGTTCGCATCCGACGGTTTGCGCGGCTGCGGCTTGGCCTGCGGCCGGTCGAGGCGGCGGAGGGTCGTCTGGAGGTCGTCGAGCATGGTTTGGAAGTCGCGCGACAGCGCATCGCGGCGCCCGATCAGCACATAATCGCTGTGCGGCCGCATCGACAGGGGATCGAGCCGTTTCACAAGCTCGCGCAGCCGCCGACGGATGCGATTACGCTCCGTGGCGGTGCCATTCTTCTTGGTGACGGTAAAGCCGATTCGGACCGGGCCCTGGTCCGCGCGCTCACGGCGCTGAACCACGAACGCAGGGCTGTTCGCCCGCGCGCCATCGGCAACGGCGAGAAAGTCCGCCCGCTGCCGCAGCCGATCCATAATGGAAATCTCCGGGACGGAGGCCCTGGCTTCAGGCGCTCAGACGCTTGCGGCCACGTGCACGACGGGCGGCAAGAACCTTGCGACCGCCGGTGGTGGCGAGGCGAGCGCGGAAGCCGTGACGGCGCTTGCGCACCAGTTTGCTCGGTTGATAAGTCCGCTTCACGGTCGTTCTCCGCTGACGGGCAATTTGCCAGTTGACAATTTGCCTGCTTGAAATGTCGAGGATGTCCGGTGATGCTTCCTGGCCCAAGCGGGCCGCTGGCGGCCCTCAGATCGAGCCGCCCCGGGCGAGCCGGGTCATCGCGGACGGTTGGCGCGGCTTATAAGGGAGCGTCCTGCCTTCGTCAATCGCGGCAAGGCGTTTCCGAGGTCTTTAGAATTTGCCCGAGAATGTGCCGGGCAAGCGCAGGCCGCCGCTCAGTGATATATCGACAGCGCAGGAAATGCGCGAAAATAGCCCCCGCCCGAAGGGGTTTCTTCATCGGACATCGCATGGCTTCGGGTTCCATTGTGAATGGATCGGACCGGAACATGAGCGATCCGTAATTTGACCGGACTCCGGTGCAGTCCCATCTTGCAGTCACGTAAGGGTGGGGGTGCCTCTTACAGGGACGACACGTGTCAGAGAGCGACAACCAGCCGATCCTGGAGCGTCTACGGCCGAAACGGTCGCGCCGGCTCGGCTTGTCCGGCAAGTTGCTCCTGTTAACCATTCCGCTGGTGATGATCGCGGAGGTGCTGATCTATGTGCCCGCCATCGCCAATTTCTGGACCAACCGCCTGAACGATCGGCTGGCTGCCGCGAATACCGCCGCGCTGGTACTCGATGCTGCCCCCTCCGGTATGGTTCCAGATTCCTTGGCGCGCCAGATCCTGACCTCGATCAATGCCCGCGGCGTCGCCATCAAGATGGGCCAGCAGCGTCGCCTGCTTGCCAGTGCCGACCTGCCGGCGTCGATCGATCATGATTTCGACATGCGCGACATGACCGTGTGGTCGTCGATCGTCAACTCGCTGAAGATGATGACTGAGACCGGCGATCATACCATGCGCGTGATCGGGCCTGCGCCCGGGCGCGCGCAATTCATCGAGGTCGTCACCGACGAGAAGCCGCTGCGCCGGGCGATGTATCGTTTTTCCCGCAATCTGCTCGGCGTGTCATTGTTGCTCGCCGTTCTCACCGCGGCATTGGTCTATCTCGCCCTGCATTTCCTGTTTGTCCGGCCGATGCGTCGCCTGACAGCCAGCCTTGTCGGCTTCCACGAAAATCCCGAGAGCGTTGCGCGCATCATCGTGCCGAGTTCGCGCTCCGACGAGATCGGTGTTGCTGAGCGCGAGCTCGCAGACATGCAGCGCGATCTCGTGTCCATGCTGCATCAGAAGAGCCGGCTCGCCGCGCTCGGTCTCGCAGTTTCGAAGATCAATCACGATCTGCGCAACCTGCTCGCCTCCTCGCAATTGCTGTCGGATCAGCTTGCCAGCGTGCCCGACCCGCGGGTGCAGCGCTTCGCGCCGAAGCTGATGCGTTCGCTGGAGCGGGCGATCGCGTTCTGCCAATCGACACTATCCTACGGCAAGGTGCAGGAGCCGGCGCCCGATCGGCGCCTGGTCGCCGTCGAGCCCGTGGTCGCAGAGGTGCGCGAGACGGCCGGGCTGTCGCCGGACGCCTCGATCACCTGGGTCGCCGCGATCGAGCGCGGGCTCAAGATCGATGCCGATCCGGACCAATTGTTCCGCGTGCTGCTCAACCTGGTGCGCAACGCAGCGCAGGCCTTGGACAGCCTCTCCGGTGACGTTGGCGTCCGCCAGATCCGCATCACCGGTCGTCGGGAAGGCTCCGTGACCATCCTGGAGGTCTCCGACACCGGCCCGGGTGTTCCGGCCAAGGTCCGCGAGCATCTGTTCGAGGCCTTCCGCGGCGCTGGCCGGCCGGGCGGTTCGGGGCTCGGCCTTGCGATCGCGGCCGAGCTGGTGCGGGCCCATGACGGCGACATCCAGCTGGTGGAAGGCACGCTGGGGGCCACCTTCCGGATCACGATTCCCGATCGGCCGGTGGAGCTGCAGACGTTCTGGACCGAGCGCGCCAGCGCCTGAACCAGGCCCATGATTGAGCCGGGGCGCGGCAACGGGGCGGTCCGTCGGCCCGGCCGCTGGTTTCCGCCCCTTTTTGCAGGGATGGCGCGCAAGCCACCCGTCTCTGGGGCATCATGGCGTGTGCATTCGTTCCGGGGCTCCGGGACCGTGAACTCCGGCCGACCGGCGGCCGCAGAAAAATGGTCGTAAAATGTCCCCGTCAGCCTTGCCAAGCGGCCTCTGAGCCGTTAGTCAGGGGCCCTTCGCGAGGCCTGCCGGCTTTCTGCCGCTTCGGCCTTCTGGGATCCGTCCGTGATGGACTGACCGCCACGGATCGGAGCCTGCCAGACGCGAAAACGCGCCCGTAGCTCAGCTGGATAGAGCATCAGACTACGAATCTGAGGGTCGGACGTTCGAATCGTTCCGGGC
>NZ_JABFDP010000046.1:0-45947 GCF_013179005.1 Bradyrhizobium denitrificans
GTTCGAATCCCTCCCTCTCCGCCACTTCAGTCCCTGAGTGGGCACTGAGTTTACGCCGCTTTTTCCGGTGAGCGCCTGAAGCAGCCGGGTCTTCGATCCCATGATCCGAACCTCGCCGTCCGCGACCTCGACGCGCTGGGCGAGCGCGCGAAGATGGTCGCGGCGGTAGCCGCCGCCTTCGAGGCGGAGGCGCTGGCGGGCGGCTTTGGCAAAGGTGCGGACCATTTGCGTCGTGATGGCCTTGGCGCCGGAGTTGTCGAGCATGGCCTGGGCGCGCTCTGCATCGGCCTTCGCCTGATCCCTGATGGCTTTGAGCCCGTCGACCCGGTCCTTGAGGGCGGGATCGTCGATGTCGGCCACGCCTGCCTCGATGGCGTCGTAGAGGCGCTTGAGGCGCAATTCCGATTCGGACGCACGCTTGTTCAGTTCGGCGATGTGCTCGCGGCGGCGCTCGGATTGCTCCTGCCGCCGGTCGAGGACGCTGGCGAGGATGGTTTCAAGCCGCTCGGGCTGGAGTAGATGGTCTTCCAGGTGGCTGGCGACAAGATCGTCCAGCTTGTCCATCGGCACCGCCATGCCTTCGCAGGCGGTCGGTCCCTGCCGCGCTTTCATGGAGCAAGCATAGTAGCGGTAGCGCCCGCCCTTGCCGGTACGGATGGTCATGGCCCCGCCGCATCTGGCGCAATGGATAAGCCCCGTCAGCATGGTCGGGCCGCTGATGACGGCGGATGGCATGACCTTCGGGTTGCGGGCCTTCAATAGCGCCTGCACGGTGTCGAAGGTTTCGCGGTCGATGATCGGCGGGACCGGAACCGTGACGATCTCGCTGACGGGTTTCAGTTCCTTGGTCTTGCTGCGCTTGTTGAACTCATGCTCGCCCATATAGGTGCGGCGGGTCAGGATGCGATGGACTTGGCCGATGCCCCAGCGTCCGCCGTCGCGGGTGAAGATGCGGCGGCTGTTGAGGTAGGAGACGATGTTCTTGACGCCCATCTGGCCGGTCGTGCCGTCGCCTTCCAGCGCGAGGCGATAGATCAGCCGCACCGTGTCGGCGTGGAACGGGTCGATTTCCAGTTTCTTCTTGGTCTTGGCTCCGCGCTGCTCGGCGGCGACGACACGGTAGCCGATGGGCGGAAGCGAGCCGTTCCAGAAGCCCTGCCGGGCATTCTCCTTCAAGGCGCGCATGACGTGCTTGGCGTTTTCCTTCGACTGATATTCGTCGAACAGGGCCATGATCTGCCGCATCATGACGTGCATGGGGTCATCCCCCATTTCCTGCGTGATCGAGACGAGCTTAACGCCGTTCTTCGCCAGCTTGCGAACGTAGAACTCCAACTCGAAGTGATCGCGGAAAAAGCGGGAGAAGCTGTGAACCACTACCACGTCGAAGGGCGCGGGCTTCGACGTGCCAGCCTCGATCATGCGTTGGAACTCTGGGCGGCGGTCGTTGGTGGCCGACGCACCCGGCTCCACATAGGTTTCGACAAGCTGATAGCCGCGCGAGGCGCAATAGGCTTCACCCTGCCGCTTCTGGTCGGGGATCGAGACATCATGCTCGGCCTGCCGCGCTGTCGAGACGCGCAGATAAAGGGCGGCGCGTAGTGGAATTGCGGAAGAGGAAGCGCTCATGCCGGGCCTCCTTGGGCAGCAGCCTCGTCAGGCGAAAACACGGCGACACCGAACGGCAGAAAATGCTTCGTGTTGCGGGTGACAACGGCGAGTTCATGCGCCGCAGCGATGCCGGCGATCACGGCATCGGCCATGCCGGGATCATGACCGGCGGCGAGCGCCTTCGCTTCCAATCGCCCACCGATCGCGGCAGCCTGCGCGTCGAAGCCAATAATCTTGTCATCGTATGTGGAGACAAGGCCACTGAGCCATGCTTTCAGGCTCGCGGCCTTCGCCGTAGCCCCCTTGTGGTCGAGGAGCGCGATCCCCTTCTCGATCTCATGGATGGAGACCACCGACAGGAATAACCGGCCGTCGGCGTCCATGCGGTCCAGCCAGTTGAGGAAGTCGGCGGATGCTTCCGCCCTCGACGGAGCCAGCATGGAGACAACGTTGGTATCGAGAAGGAAGCCGCTCAAAGCTCGACATCCCGCGACGGTGTGCGATTACGCGTGAACTCTCCGCCTGGGAACGTCCTGAGATAGCTGACAAGGCCCGCCCGTTTGCGTTCGAGCGCCTTGCGCGCGATCTCCGCCGCCTCGACCGAGACCAAAGCCGCGACGGGTTTGCCATGACGGGTGATGGTCACGATCTCTCCTTTGACAGCCTCATCAACAAGGCTGGAAAATCCAGCCTTGGCGTCTCTGAGGTTGATGGTTAGCATGTTGCGTCCTCCATATGTAGACATATGTGACCACATGTAATCTATTGAAGGGCGGATTTCAACGCCGATTTCAAATCTCCGAGGTGTCAGCCCTCGTAGCCGAACAGGTCATCGAACAGATCACCGAACCACTGCTCGAACACCTCGATCTCGGCCTGCGTGACCGGAACGGGATGGGGCCAGTCGTCGGTGACGGTCCAGGTGGACAGGTCATGTTTGGGCGGCCGGCCGGGGAACGGCCACGGATAGCCCAGCAGCGCCTCAAGCTGCTCCGATGCCGTGGGCGATCTGACGCGCCGGGCGCGGGAGCGCGCGCCGCGATCAGACGCCATCGAGGTCACGCCCGCTTCCGGGCCGCCACGCCACGGGATTGGCGATCCATCGGTCGATGTCGGATTCCCGCCAGCCCGCGCCATTGACGCTGATCCTGATCTGGGGCGGGAACGTGCCTTCGGCGATCTTGCGGTAGATGGTGGACCGGGACAGGCCGGTGCGGTCAAGGACGGTGTTCAGGCGGATAATACGGTCTGGCTGACGCATGGCCGCGATGCCTCCTGCTGGCTGTTTCTGGGAACTGCCAGGACAGGCAAACGCAACGATTTGTCGTTGTGCAATAGATAGTTAGGCGTCGTAGGGCTGTGGCGTGGAGACGGCGAAAAATAGGATGGTTCTACAACCCGAGACCCCGGCCCCGACCGAGCCCGAACGTGAGGGTGAGGTCGCGGCCGACGCTCATCCCCGAATCGAATGAGATGCCGAGTTCCCGCTTGCGGCCCGCCAGAAGGGACTCCATTTGCGGGTCGCGTTCGAGGCTCTGCGCCATGTTCCCCATTTCCGTCCGCGCGGCCCGATGGCCGGCATAGTCGCCCGCCGCATAGCGTTCCTCACTGGCCCTGTGCAGATTTCGCCAGCGTTCCACGAAACGGTCGGCGCGGCGGGCCGGTTCGGTGCGCAGCTCGGTTTCCAGTTGCAGGGCGCGGATCGCGCGCCGGGCGTCGCCTAACGCCGCCTCCGCCGCAAGCTCCGGGTTTTTCTTGTAGGCCGCCTCAGCGTCATGCGAGCCGTAGGGGCGCACCTCCTCGAACCGCTGGCGCGCCTCCTGCAATTCCCTGATCTGATCGGGGCTGGCCCTGCCGCCCTGGTCCTGCGCCGTGAAGATCGCATCGACGGCGCGGGCATGGCGGACGAGCGCCCGGCCACGGGAGCGGCGCAAAGCTTCCTCGGGGTCTTCCTCTACCTTCCTTTCCGGCCCCTGTTCGCTCTCGGCGGGCAGGCGCAACCCGTCGAACATGCCGCGCACCTTTTCGGGCACTTGGCGGACAATCTCGACGACCCGGTCCACGCGCTCGCGGAAGGTGATGCCGCGCCGTTCGGCATAGTCGCGGGCGGGTTCGTAGTCGCTCGCCATGTCCTTGGCCCGGTCGCGTGATAAGACGCTAATGAGCTTGTCCTGACTGGCGAAGTCGTCGCGGCCATAGTGCAGGTCCATACCGTCGCGGTGGCGCGAGAGGGCGACATAGCTGCCGTGAGCGTCCATGCCCGGTGTCGCCAGCACATGGGCGCGATCCACGGTCATACCCTGCGCTTTGTGGATCGTCGCGGCATAGCCGTGGTCGATGCGATTGTAGTCCTTCAGGTCGAACGCCACATCGCGGCCGTCATCGGTGCGCACGGTCATGCTCTGGGCGTTGACTTGCTCGATGGTCCCGAGCGTGCCGTTCTTCACGCCAAGCCCGCGCTCGTTAGCCAAGAACATCACGCGGTCGCCAGGTGCGAAGTTCCGGGCACCGCGTTCGGCGGCGACATACACGTCGTCGCCAAGGTTTCCGGCTTCACGCATCCGCCCACGCGCCACCTCGTTTAGCGCGCGCACCTCGGCATTGGTGTGAGTGAGGATGATGCGGCTTGCGTCCGGGTTCGCCTGCCGCTCGCGGTCCCAGCGGTCGATCAATTCGCCGCGCGCCTGCTCGCGTGATGCGGCCTCATGCACCATGCCATGCGCGTCATAGGCATGGATCGCGTCGCCGGTTCGGCCGGTCGCCAGGTCGCGGGTGGCGTCGCGCTGCCAGTCCTGCCGCTGGCGGCGAACCTCGCCGATCTCCGCCCCGCCGTGGCGCTCGAAGATCGAGCGGAATGCCGCGCCAGCTTCTATAGACTGAAGTTGCTGCGGATCGCCGACCAAGACCACTTTGGCACCAACCTCGGCGGCATGGGAGAGCACGCGCTCCAACTGGCGCGTGCCGACCATGCCCGCCTCGTCGATGACAAGCACATCGCGGGAAGTAAGCACGTCGCGGCCCTGTCCCCAACCGTGTTCCATGCTGGCGATGGTGCGGGACGCGATGCCCGAGCCGCTTTCCAGATTCTCGGCCGCGATGCCGGACAGCGCCGCGCCCCGGACCTCGTAGCCCGCCGCTTCCCACGCTTCGCGCGCCACACCCAGCATTGCGCTCTTTCCTGTTCCGGCGTAGCCGACGACGACGCCCAGATCGCGCCCATCCGTGACATGCGTAAGCGCCTCGGCCTGCTCCCCCGAAAGGGCAAGACCACGCGCTTCTGCACGCGCCAGCGCCGCTTCGCGGCCCCTGTCGTTCACCTCATGGCGCTCGCTTTTCGCCATCAGTGCGGCGGCGCGATGCAGGCGCTGTTCCGCCTCGATCATATCGCGGGTGGTGAAACGGTCGTCACCGCGCCCGCCTTTGCCGAGTTCGACAAGATCGGCCGCGTTGCGCATCGCGCCCATCACGTCGTTGAACTGGTCGATCCCGTCGCTATGCCGGTGCGCAAACATCGCCATGTCGCGGCGCGTGAAGGTCGATTGCTGCTGCGTGATCGCATCAAGCGCAGCGGAAGGATCGGCGATGATCCGCGCGCCGTTCTCGCGGGCGATGCGCCGGTGATCCTCGGCGCGGTCGGCCCCGATCCCGGCGGCCTCCATGCGCTGCGCGGGTGCACCGATCTTGGTCTGCGGCTCCAACGCGATGCCTTGCGCTTCCAGGCTGCGATGGTCGATGCGCGCGTCGATGTCGAGTTCAGCAAGGCGCTCGTTGGCCAACTCCGCCCAGCGTTCGCGCCAACGCTCGACCATCTGGGTAGCGTTCCACTCCCGCACCTTTTGGCCGAAGCCGTTTTCGTCCACTGCGCGCATGGTCAGCATGACATGGGCGTGGGGCTTGGGCGTCCCGTCCTCGGCCATGTCCCAATGCACATTGAGGTCGGCGATCATGCCCTGATCGACAAACTCCGCCTGCGCGAAGTCGCGGGCGAGTTCGATGCCTTGGGCTTGCGTCATCTCGCGCGGAAGGGCGAACTCGACCTCGCGGGCAAGCTGGGCGTCCTTCCTGACCTCGAACGCCTCGACATCGTTCCAAAGTCGCTCGCGGTCGCTCCATTGTTCGGGCGCATCCTCCGGCAGCATGACCTCGGAGTGGACGACGCCGCGCTTGTTGGAGAAGTCGTGGCTGCGCTCAAGCCGGTCGTCGTGCAGCCGTGAGGCCGAGCGGTAGGCCGCGGACGCCACCGCGCTGGACCCGGACTTGCGGCCAATGACCTTGACGTGAAGATGATAGATCGCCATCGCGACCCGATCATCTACATGGGCGAAGTGCACGTCGGAACGACGTATAAGCGCGCCCTCGAAACTAATTTCTCGGGACTGCTCGCGCCGTGTTAGCCCGTCTCGGCAACCTTACAGCATTGCGGCAAGCACTCAACTATCATCGCTCCATCGATTGCCTATGGAGGACATGATGCGAAAACCGAGAGACTTCGATGCGGAACTCAAAGCGCTTGAGGACAAGGCGCGAGACCTGAAAGCCCGCAAGGTGCAGCAGCTCGGCGAGCTGGTCATCTCGACCGGAGCCGACGCCCTCAGCGCCGACGAACTGGCGGGCGCGCTGATCGTGCTGACGGAGACGAAAGATACCGGAAAGAGGGAGGCATGGGCCAAGCGCGGCGCCGCGTTCTTTCAGGGCCGGGCGCGGCGATCTGTATCAGCGCCTGACCGCGACGGTGGCGACCCTCCGGCGCAACCGGGCGGCGCACAACCGACATCGGGCGGCGCTGGCGCGACATAACATGCGAACCTGGCAGCTCGAACGCCGCAAACGCACGCGGCATCTCATCGAACTCGGCGGCCTTGTCGTCAAGGCCGGCATCGTGGACCTGACCGGCGACGACCGCGCCATGATCTACGGCGCGCTGCTCTGGATGGCCGACAAGCTCCAAAGCGATCAGGGCGAACATGCGCGAACTCTCTGGAACGCGAAGGGCAAGCAGGCGTTCGAGGATGATTAAGCATCAGTATCGCCAAACGACGCGCCCCCTCGATAGGCGTTGTGGTTATGGAAAGAAGGATCAGCGTCAAGGAGCTATCGCTGAAAGTTGGTGACGGCGGGAATCGGAAAGGCGGCATATCGTGGGGGTGCTTGACGCCTCCACTTCTCCACCGAAGGAGCGATATGCCGTGTCCAACGATAACGTCATCCAGCTGATTCAGCCAGGAATCTTCGACGATCAACTCACAGAAGTGTTGCGCAACGGGGCACGTGCCCTTCTCGCCAAGGCGATCGAGGCCGAAGTCGCGGACTTTCTCGGCCAGCATGCCGATTTGAAGACCGCGGACGGCCACCAGCGCGTCGTGCGCCACGGTCACCTGCCGGAACGCGAGGTGATGACCTGCATCGGTCCGGTTGCCGTCCGCCAGCCACGTGTACGCGATCGCGAGGCGGCCGCCACCGACCCCGACCGCACCCGGTTCTCTCCGTCGATCCTGCCGCCCTACATGCGCCGCTCGAAATCGATCGAGACGCTGCTGCCGATCCTTTACCTGAAGGGTATCTCGACCGGCGACTTCTCGGAGGCGCTGGCTGCGCTGCTCGGCAAGGATGCTGCCGGGTTGTCGGCTTCCGCCATCGGTCGCCTGAAGGACGGTTGGCTCGATGAACACACCGCGTGGCAGAAGCGCGATCTGTCGGCAAAGCGCTACGTCTACATCTGGGCCGACGGCATCCATCTCGAAGCCCGCCTCGAGGACGAAAAGCAGTGCATCCTGGTGCTGATCGGTGCGACGCCGGAAGGCCGCAAGGAACTGGTCGGCTTCACCGATGGTTCCCGCGAGAGCGCGCACGACTGGCGCGAGCTGCTGCTTGATCTGAAGCGGCGCGGGCTTGTCGTGCCTCCGCGGCTCGTCATCGCCGATGGAGCGCTCGGCTTCTGGAAAGCTGCCGGCGAGGTCTGGCCGAAAACGCGCGAGCAGCGCTGCTGGGTGCACAAGACCGCGAACGTGCTCGCCAAGTTGCCGAAGAGCCAGCAGCCGAAAGCCAAGCGCGCGTTGCAGGAGATCTGGATGGCTGAAACGAAGGTCGCAGCCGAGCTGGCGTTCGACGCCTTCATCGAGAGCTACGCGCTGAAATACGACAAGGCGGCCGACTGCCTGAACAAGGATCGGTACACGCTGCTGGCTTTCTACGACTTCCCGGCTGAGCACTGGAAACACTTGCGGACGACGGATGAGATGGACAAGCGATTTCTTCCTGGCCGAGACGACGATTGCGGAGATCGCTGTAAGTCCATTCTTTTGTTCGGCTGCGCTGCGGGCCATTCTTCCGTCCCGGCCACCGATCTCGCAGCCGCCGCGCGCAGGGGCGGTCAAGGCTGGCCGCATTTGCGGCCACCGGAAGGCTTGGTCTTGACCGGCCCGAGCACGGCGGCACGCTGGCGTGGAATGGGACTGCATTCCTGCTAGAACTTGCCGTCAGGCGCGACTATGGTTGTTGGGCGCGGGTGACCTCGTGGCGAAGCGTGATGCGTCGGCTGCAAGCGTCACCGGACTGCCTATTTTGTCCTGCCGAGCTGAGGCGCCCGCGCGCCGGTTTTTGGCCGCCGCGGTTTCCATTGCGACACGAATTGTTCGTAGTTTCGCTCCGCCTGGGCGGCAATCACCATCTCGCGGTCGCGCAGCGCCTTGATGTTGTAGGCGTAGGCAGGTCCACGCCGGTTACCTTTCTGTTGCGGATGTCCGGCTTGAAGTTGCATTGCGCGGGTCTTGTTGGCGACCAGCGCTGGGCGCGCCCACAGGTAATCTTCGCCCTTCGTCAGCAAATGCCAGCAAAGCACAGTGAGCTTGCGAGCCACGGCCACCGCAGCGATCTGATGACCGCGCCGAGCGCGGATGCGCACGAAAAACGCATGCAGTGGGCCGGGCGCCTTGGCCGCTGCCCAGGCCGCCTCGACCAGCATGGCGCGCGCGTGAGAACGGCCGATCTTGCTGATGCGGCCGTGGTGGGCCGCTACCAACCCCGACTGCCGCACCCGCGGGTTCAGCCCGAAATAGCTCACCAGCTTCTGTGGGCTGCTGAACCGGCTGACGTCGCCGATCGCCGCCACGATGCCGGCGGCGACCGCCAGATTGACGCCGGTGATCGTCATCAATCTGTTGACCGCGGAATCGTCGATGGCGTCCTGCGCGATCTCGCGGTCGAGCAGGGCCAGATCTTCCGCCAAACGGTCAAGCTCACGGACGTGCCGATCGATCGCTGCGCGCTCATCGTCCGGCAACTGTTGAGCGGCCAACCACGCCCGGCCGCGGGCGTTGAAAAGATCGGCATGCGGGCACTTCGGGATCAGGTGCGCGTGCAGGATCGAATGCACCTCGTTCTTGAGCCGCGTGCGATGCCGCACAACCTGGTAGCGCCGCGCTACCAGCCGACGCTTGCGTTCGGTCTCCGCGTCCGGCGTCCAGATCTGCGGCAGATACCCGGCCGCCTGCAGACTGGCGAGCGTGCCGGCATCGATCTTGTCGGTCTTGACGTGAGCCTGGGCGATCGCCTTCACCTGCAACGGATTCGCGATAATCACCCGCGCCACGAACGGCGCCAGAACCCGCGACACCGCCATGCTGTTGGCGGTCGCTTCAACCACCACCTCATCATTGGCCAGCAGGGTCTTGCCAAATCCCTCCAGCGCAGTCCGCGTCATATCAATGCGGCCCGCATGTCGGAGCCTGCCGTCTGCCCAAAACACCACCTCCCCGAAAGTTCGGTGGACGTCAATGCCAACTACCCGTCGCATTTGTACCTCCTGCCTGACACATGACGGGAGCTGCGGGCGACACGACAACTACGGATTCGCGATCTCGGCGCAACCGGGCGAGTCGCAGAGGCGGCCAGCTACTAACTCGAACTCTCGGCTCATCGTGTGTATCGGCCTGCCCGCACCTTCGTGCTCCCGGTGCCTCTGTCCCGATGGTCGCACCATACGCCACGGCGCGGGACGCCGGGGCAGAACGTTGGCACCGAGACATCTCATACCGGTTACCAACCCCATCGAAAGCACCTTCGCCACCGTGCGCCACCGCACCATCCGATCGAAGGGCTGCCTATCCAACAAGACCGCGCTCGCGATGGTCTTCAAACTGGTCGAGGGCGCGCAGAGAAGCTGGCGCCGCCTCGACGGTCATAACCAGTTGTCAAAACTCGTTCTCGGTGTGACATTCAACGACGGGATCGAGGTCATCGCCAAGTCGACCGACCGCCAGCCCACAACCGCCGCCGCCTGACCGGCTCAGGCCGTCACCAAAATTTGGCGATAGCTCGTACCTGACTCAAGTCCCTTTTCTCAACCCGAGCGAGATAGCGCACCGGGCAGGAAACTTCCCTTCAATGCTAGGACCACGTCGCGCACTCGCTTTGCCGAAGGCGTCATTGGGGTATCACGCCGACGGACTAGAAACCACTGACGGATGATCGGAAAGCCAGGAAACGAGAGCATTGCTAGGCGCCCCCCCATGAGCTCTGCTTGCACCGTGTGTGCCGAAATGACCGCGATGCCAAGCCCCGCCATCACCGCCTGCTTAATGGTCTCATTGCTTCCGAACTCGATGGACTCGTAGTCACTGCCGACCCCGATCCGATCGAAAAGGCGCTCCATGAGCGCGCGCGTGCCCGAGCCTTTCTCGCGCACCAAAAAGGCGTTAGTTAAGAGGTCACTGGACGAAATGTCGTGGCGTCCGACAAGGGGATGCTTCGGTGGCGCGATAAGCACATGGGGGTGATCGCCAAGCAGGTCCGTATCCACTTCCGGCTCTCGCGGTGGCCGGCCCATGATCGCCAACTCAATCTGACGACTCTTTAGAGCCGAGATGATTTCCTCACGATTGCCAATACGAAATTCGATCTTGATGCGTGGCACCTGACGTCGAAGCTGAGCAATGAGATGTGGTGCAAAGTACTTTGCAGTGCTCACTGCGCCAAGGAAGACGAGCCCTTCATGTCCGGCCGAGATCGCAGAGACTTTTTGAATACAAGAAGACAATATCGCATCAATCTGTTCGGCTGCGGCCAGAACCTCCCGTCCTATCGCGGTTAGAAGCGTCTTACCGTCGGGGCCGCGCTCCAACAGCGGTTCGCCCAGATTCGCTTCCAGATTGCGAAGCTGCGTTGAAACCGCGGGGACGGTTACGTTGAGCCGGCTGGCAGCCAACGACAGGTTCCCTCCTGCGACAATCGCTGCCAGCGCGCGCAGCTGTTTTAGCGTGATCGCTTGTTCATGGATCATCGTTGTAGCTTTGTTTAATGCAGCAAAGATTTTTTTAATTTTTCCTTTCGCACGCGTCAAGGCATGTTATGCGGGAACTAGCTGCCGGAGGACGATCATGACGGCACCGGAAGGCACTCTCGAAAGCTTCCTAGAGGGCGACTGCTCCGTTTCGGAACCGCTTGCGATCACCGTTACGGCGCTCGCCTTTGTCGCGGAGACCCTAGCCGGGGTGATATCGAGCGGTCCGCTCAATGGGCGCCTCGGCGAGGAGGTGGGTGCGAACAGCGATGGCGACCGCCAGAAGAAACTCGACGTCGTGGCGGATGAACTCTTCGCCGGGGCGCTCGCTCCCACACCTGTTCGCTGGTATGCGTCGGAGGAGCGCCCAACTGCCGAAATGCTCAACCCCGAAGGCACTCTAGCGCTTGCGATCGATCCGCTGGACGGGTCGTCCAATATCGATGTGAACATATCGATCGGGACGATCTTCTCGGTCTTCGAAGCCAAAGAATCCGGCGTGGAGAGTTTCCTTCGTCCGGGCCGTGAGCAAATCGCTGCAGGATATGTGGTCTATGGCCCCCAGACGGTGTTCATCCTCGCGACTCGGACCACACTCGCCCAATTTGTGCTCCACCGTGGTCATTTCTTCCTCGTTTCCGACAGCTTGCGCATCCCTGATCGGACAACCGAGTTCGCCATCAACGCATCCAATTACCGGCATTGGTCGCGGCCGATACGGGCTTTCGTCGACGACTGCATCGCCGGTGATGAAGGGCCGTGGGGAGAGAACTTCAATATGCGTTGGGTCGCATCGCTGGTCGCCGAGACCCACCGAATTCTCACGCGTGGCGGGATTTTCCTCTATCCCGCTGACGCCAGGCGAGGCTATGGCCAGGGGCGACTGCGCCTAGTCTATGAGTGCGCTCCGATCGCCTTCATCGTTGAGCGCGCAGGCGGCAAGGCGACCGACGGGATCGACCGCATCCTCGACCTGACACCGAGTGAGCTCCATCAGCGCACGCCCCTCGTCTTCGGCACTGCCGAGAAAGTCAGCCAAGTTTGCGCTTATCACGACCTTCCCGAAAGCGAGGTCTCGCCACTGTTCGGCACACGTGGCTTGTTCAGAGCTTGACGAGCAATCGCGGAAGGAGCGGGACGGTGAGCGAACAGCATCCAATCATCTCGGTTGTCGGGTCCTCCGGCGCCGGTACAAGCACGGTGAAGCACACATTCGATCAGATCTTCCGACGGGAGGGTATCAAGGCAGTCTCGATCGAGGGCGACGCGTTCCACAAGTTCGATCGAGCATCGATGAAGGCTGAGTTACAGCGCCGCTATGATGCGGGCGACCGCACCTTCAGCCACTTCAGCTTCGAAGCAAATGAGCTTTCCGAGCTTGAGAAAGTCTTCGCTTCCTACGGTGCGACAGGTACTGGGCGGACGCGTCACTACGTCCACGACGACGAGGAAGCTGAACGCTATGGAGTGCCGCCCGGTCGCTTCACTGAATGGGAAGATTTCGATAAGGGGTCGGACATTCTCCTCTATGAAGGGCTGCACGGAGCTGTGCGTACCCAGGACATTCGCATCGCTGACCATGCCGATCTGAAGATCGGCGTTGTTCCGGTGATCAACCTCGAATGGATCCAGAAAGTCCATAGGGACAAGGCTTCGCGCGGCTACACCGCCGAAGCCGTGACCGATGTCATTCTGCGGCGGATGCACGCCTATGTGCACTGCATCTGTCCGCAGTTCTCTGAGACCGACATCAATTTCCAGCGCGTGCCGGTTGTGGATACATCCAATCCGTTCATCGCCCGCTGGATTCCGACGGCGGGGGAAAGCCTTGTCGTCATCCGCTTTAAGAACCCGCGGGGCATCGATTTTCCGTATCTCGTACAGATGATCCGTGACAGCTGGATGAGCCGTGCCAACTCGATTGTCGTGCCGGGAGACAAGCTCGATCTCGCCATGCAGCTCATCCTCACGCCGATGATCCTTCGGCTCGTCGACCAATCCAAACGTTTGAAAAGGGCTTCCTCATGAATCTCGTTGCGGAGCGCAGAGCAGCCATAGATGAGGCGCAGATGGCGAACGCGATCCGCGCGCTCGCGATGGACGCGGTCGAGGCTGCGAAGTCGGGCCATCCCGGAATGCCCATGGGCATGGCGGATGTGGCTACGGTGCTCTTCAAGCACTTCGTCAAGATCGACCCGACGCAGCCCAATTGGCCTGATCGCGATCGCTTTGTGCTGAGCGCTGGGCATGGATCGATGTTGCTGTACGCGCTTCATCACCTCCTCGGCTTCCACGACATGCCGATGGATCAATTGCGCCGTTTTCGTCAGCTCGGTAGTCGCACTGCCGGGCATCCGGAATTCGGCCATGCCGCTGGCATCGAAACGACCACCGGTCCGCTCGGTCAGGGAATCGCAACCGCCGTGGGTATGGCTCTCAGCGAACGCATGCTGAATGCGCGTTTCGGCGATGACCTCGTCGATCACCACACCTATGTGATCGCCGGCGACGGCTGCCTGATGGAGGGGATCAGTCACGAGGCGATTGATCTTGCCGGCCATCTCGGCCTTGGCCGGCTCATCGTGCTGTGGGACGACAACCAGATCACGATCGACGGGCCCACAAGTCTGTCGACCTCGCTGGATCAGAAGGCACGGTTCGTTGCTGCGGGCTGGCATGTCGCGGCCGTCGACGGCCACGACGGTGAAGCGGTCGCCAACGCGATTATCGAAGCAAGAGCCGATCCCCGTCCGTCCTTGATTGCCTGCCGCACCATTATCGGCTTTGGCGCACCCAACAAGCAGGGGACATCGGCCACGCATGGTGCGCCGCTGGGCAAGGAGGAGGTGGCCGCGGCACGCGAGAGCCTCGGCTGGATCTATTCGCCCTTCGAGGTTCCGGAGGCGATCGTCCATGCCTGGCGCGTAGTTGGCGCTCGCGGAACGCGCATCCGAGCCGAATGGCAAGAGCGGCTCGCTCGCAGCCCCCAGCGGGAGGAGTTTGTGGCCCATCTCGCGCCCCCCGATGCCGCGAGGTTGCACGCAGCGTTGGCCGATCATCGCCGACGCCTGTGCGGCGAGCGGCCGAAGGTTGCCACTCGCAAGGCTTCCGAGCTGGCGTTGGAGGTCGTGAATTCAACCATCCCCAACATGGTAGGCGGCTCAGCCGATCTCACCGGCTCCAACAACACGCGCACCAAGGGCATGCGTCCCGTGACGCGGAGCGATTTCACGGGCAACTACATCCACTACGGGGTGCGCGAGCATGGGATGGCCGCGGCGATGAACGGCATCTCGCTGCATGGAGGATTGCGCCCCTATGGCGGCACGTTCCTCGCCTTTTCGGATTATTGCCGCGGGGCGATCCGCCTTTCTGCTCTCATGGGTCGGCCGGTCATCTACGTGATGACGCACGATAGCATCGGCCTGGGGGAGGACGGTCCGACGCACCAACCGGTCGAGCACCTCGCATCGCTGAGAGCGATGCCGAACGTCTACGTGTTCCGGCCCGCCGACGCGGTGGAGACGGCGGAAGCCTGGGAGGTCGCGCTTGCCGCAGCCAAGACGCCGTCGGTGCTTTGCCTCTCGCGGCAGGATCTGCCGACGCTGCGCACGGAGCACGGCGACGAGAACATGACGGCACGCGGCGCCTATCTCCTGCGCGATCCTGGCGAGCATAGGGATCTGACCATCATCGCCACAGGTTCCGAAGTCGCTATTGCGGTCGAGGCCGCCGACGAGTTGTCGGCGGACGGGCTGGCGGTCGCCGTAGTTTCTGCGCCCTGCTGGGAGCTGTTTGCCGCCCAGGAAGCCGGCTATCGCGCTGCTGTTCTGGGCGAGGGACCGCGCGTCGGCGTCGAGGCCGGAGTCGCTCTCGGCTGGGCAGAATGGCTCGGGCCCAATTCCATCTTCATTGGAATGACGGGCTTCGGCGCCTCTGGTCCTGCCGCCGATCTCTACAACCACTTTGGCATCACAGCCGAACGGGTCGCGGCCGAGGGGTGGAGGCTCGCCCGTAAGCCCGGGGAGGAGCACGAATGACGGTCAGGGTTGCCATCAATGGATTCGGGCGCATCGGGCGCAACGTGCTGCGCGCGATCTACGAGTCGGGGCGGGGCGATATCGAAGTCGTCGCGATTAACGACCTCGGCTCGGTCGATATTAACGCCCATCTGCTGCGATACGACAGCGTGCACGGAACTTTCCCAGGCGCCGTCAAGGTGAACGGCGCCAGCATTGATATTGGTCGCGGCTCGCCGATCCGTGTGACCGCCGAGCGCGACCCCAAAACACTGCCATGGAAAGACGTAGACATCGCGCTTGAATGCACCGGCATCTTCACCGCGCGCGAGAAGGCCTCGCTACACCTCGAGAACGGCTCGAAGCGCGTCCTCGTCTCCGCACCCGCCGCGGGCGCCGACAAGACAATCGTCTTCGGCGTCAACCACAATAGCCTGTCGCCGGGAGACAATGTCGTTTCCTGCGCGTCCTGCACCACCAATTGTCTCGCCCCGGTTGCGGCCGTGCTTCATCGGACCATCGGCATCGACAAGGGATTCATGACTACCATCCATAGCTATACTGGCGACCAGCCGACACTGGATACCCTGCACAAGGATCCGTACCGAGCCCGCGCCGCCGCGATGTCGATGATTCCAACCTCGACGGGAGCGGCCAAGGCCGTGGGCCTGGTGCTGCCAGAGCTGAATGGGAAGCTCGACGGTGTCGCGATCAGAGTGCCGACGCCGAACGTTTCGGTCGTCGATTTTAAGTTCATCGCAAGCCGCGAAACGACCGCCGAGGAGATCAACAGCGTCGTCCGGACAGCTGCTGGCGCGGACCTTGAGGGTATCCTGGGCTTCACGGACGAACCGCTGGTCTCTGTGGATTTCACGCATGATCCGCGCTCTTCGATCGTCCATATGGATCAGACCAAGGTGATCGACGGGCGCCTCTGTCGCGTCATGTCGTGGTACGACAATGAGTGGGGCTTCTCGAACCGGATGGCCGATACAGCTGTCGCGATGGGGAGGCTCATCGGATGACGCTGAAGTCCGTCCACGACGTCGACATATCCAGCCGTCGCCTCCTCATTCGTGCGGACTTGAATGTGCCGATGAACAACGGCGGCGTTGCGGACGCGACGCGCATCGAGCGCTTCGTGGCTGGTCTGAAGCCGCTTCTGGCGAGAGGTGCCCGAGCCGTCGTTCTCTCTCACCTCGGGCGACCCGACGGGCAGCGGCGGCCGGAACTCTCACTTGAACCAGTGGCCGCGGCATTGGGCCGAGTGCTTGGCAAGGACGTGGCCTTCAGCGAAGCGATAAGTGGACCCGTCGCCGCGAGATCCGCCGCCGCACTCGGCCCTGGCGATGTTCTCGTCTGCGAGAATCTACGGTTCGACCAGCGCGAGGAAGCCAATGACGCGAGCCTGGCGGAAGAACTGGCGGAGCTCGGCGATCTCTACGTCAACGATGCATTCTCCTGTGCGCATCGGGCACACGCCTCGACGGTAGCCATCGCGGAGCGACTGCCGGCAGTGGCCGGTCCGCTGATGATGGCGGAGATCTCGGCACTGACGCAGGCGCTGGAAGCACCGCAGCGGCCTGCTGTCGCGCTCGTGGGCGGTGCCAAGGTATCGAGCAAGATTGACGTGCTCTTCAATCTGATCGGCAAGCTCGATACCGTGATCGTTGGCGGCGGCATGGCCAACACGTTCCTGGCCGCCAACGGCTTGCCCATTGGCAAATCACCGCACGAATCCGCTAAGTTCGAGACCGTGCGCAAGATCCTGTCGCGGGCCCAAAGCTGCGGCTGCCAGATCGTTTTGCCGGTCGACATTGTTTGGGCTGACCGCTTCGAACGCGGCGCGGAGGCGCACATCGCCGAGCTCGACTGTTGTCCTCAGCACGGCATGATATTGGACGCAGGCCCGCGCTCGATCGAGCGCATTTGGGATGTCCTCGCAGAGGCGAAGACCATCCTCTGGAACGGCCCTCTTGGCGCTTTCGAGATCGAGCCTTTCGATCACGCCACGGAGGCTGTCGCCGCCGAAGCGGCGCGCCTGACACGTGTCGGGAAGGTCAAATCGATTGCCGGGGGCGGCGACACCGTCGCGGCGTTGAACGCTGCCGGAGTGACCGAGGACTTCACCTACGTGTCCACAGCAGGTGGCGCTTTCCTCGAATGGTTAGAGGGCAAGGAACTGCCGGGCGTGTCGGTTCTCAGAACCCCCCAGTTGGCATGATCGGAAAGGAAACGACGATGGCGCTCATAACGCTCAGACAATTGCTCGACCACGCGGCGGAACAGGGTTACGGCGTCCCGGCCTTCAACATCAACAATATGGAACAGGGCCTCGCAATCCTGGAGGCAGCCCGCGAAATGGATGCGCCCGTCATCATTCAGGCCAGTCGAGGCGCGCGCTCCTACGCCGGGGACGTCATGCTGCGAAAGGTGATTGAGGCGCTCGTCGAAATGTTTCCCGACATCCCTGTGTGTTTGCATCAAGATCACGGAAACAACGTCAATACCTGCCTTTCCGCGATCCAGAACGGCTTTTCGTCTGTCATGATGGACGGCTCGCTGAAGGAGGATGCGAAGACGCCAGCCGACTACGACTACAACGTCAAGGTGACGCGGCAAGTCACCGAACTCGCCCATATGGTCGGGGTGTCGGTGGAGGGTGAGCTCGGCTGTCTTGGCTCGTTGGAGACCGGCCATGGCGAGGCGGAGGACGGGCACGGATTCGAAGGCAAGCTCGACAAGTCGATGCTCCTGACGGATCCTGACGAAGCCATGCGCTTCGTTGCCGAGACGAAAGTCGATGCGCTCGCCGTCGCCATCGGCACAAGCCACGGCGCATACAAATTCACGAGGAAGCCGACGGGCGAAGTGCTGGCCATGACTGTGATCGAAGCGATCCATCAGAAGCTACCAAACACGCACATCGTCATGCATGGGTCCTCGTCGGTTCCGGAGGAATGGCAGGAGGTTTTCAACGCACATGGCGGGCAAATGCGCGAAACCTATGGTGTGCCTGTCGAAGAGATTGTGCGCGGCATCAAACACGGGGTGCGGAAAATCAACATCGACACCGATCTCCGACTCGCCGCAACTGCCGAGTTCCGTCGCGTCGCCAATACCAAGAAAGATGAGTTCGATCCTCGCAAGTTCCTGAAGCCGGCGATGGACGCGATGCGGAAGGTCTGCGCGGAGCGTTTCGAAGCGTTCGGCGCTGCGGGCAACGCCTCGAAGATCAAGCCGATTCCGCTGAGCGAAATGGCGAAGCGCTACACCAATGGCGCGCTAGAGCCGCAAATCTCCGCTGCCAGAGCCGCATGAACCAGGAAAGGAACCTGTCATGAACGAAGCATTGAAGTCCCTGACCGTCACCGGCAAGGAACGCTACAAGTCTGGCGTCCTCGAATACAAGCGAATGGGCTACTGGGAGCCCGACTACGAGCCTAAGGACACCGACGTCATTGCGCTCTTCCGCGTCACGCCCCAGAACGGCGTCGACCCGATCGAGGCCTCGGCGGCGGTGGCGGGCGAATCCTCGACCGCGACCTGGACGGTGGTGTGGACCGACCGTCTGACGGCGGCGGAGAAGTACCGCGCCAAATGCTACCGGGTCGATCCTGTCCCGAACACGCCTGGCTCCTACTTCGCCTACATCGCGTACGATCTCGACCTGTTCGAGCCGGGCTCGATCGCCAATCTTTCGGCCTCGATCATCGGCAACGTTTTCGGCTTCAAGCCGCTCAAGGCGTTACGCCTCGAGGACATGCGCTTCCCCGTCGCCTATGTGAAGACCTTCCAGGGGCCAGCGACCGGCATCGTGGTGGAGCGCGAGCGGCTCGACAAGTTCGGTCGGCCGCTGCTCGGCGCCACGGTGAAGCCAAAGCTCGGCCTCTCCGGTCGCAACTATGGCCGCGTTGTGTATGAGGCGCTGAAGGGCGGCCTGGACTTCACCAAGGACGACGAGAACATCAACTCGCAACCCTTCATGCACTGGCGCGATCGGTTCCTCTACTGCATGGAAGCCGTCAACAAGGCCCAGGCTGCCACCGGCGAAGTGAAGGGGACCTATCTCAACGTCACTGCCGCCACCATGGAGGACATGTACGAGCGGGCGGAATTCGCCAAAGAACTTGGTTCGGTCATCATCATGATCGACCTCGTCATCGGCTACACCGCGATTCAGTCTATGGCGAAGTGGGCGCGCAGAAACGACATGATCCTGCACCTCCACCGGGCTGGTCACGGCACCTATACCCGCCAGAAGTCCCATGGCGTGTCGTTCCGCGTCATCGCAAAATGGATGCGGCTAGCTGGCGTTGACCATATCCATGCCGGCACGGTGGTCGGCAAGCTGGAGGGCGATCCCAATACGACGCGCGGCTACTACGACATCTGTCGCGAGGACCACAACCCAATGGCGCTCGAGTATGGCCTGTTCTTTGAACAGCATTGGGCAAGCCTCAACAAGCTGATGCCTGTCGCTTCGGGCGGCATCCATGCCGGCCAGATGCACCAGCTCCTCAACTACCTCGGCGAGGATGTCGTGTTGCAGTTCGGCGGCGGCACCATCGGACATCCGCTGGGGATTCAGGCGGGCGCCACCGCCAATCGCGTCGCGCTCGAGGCCATGATCCTCGCTCGAAACGAGGGTCGTGACTATGTCCATGAGGGGCCTGAGATCCTCGCCAAGGCGGCGGCGACATGCACGCCGCTCAAGCAGGCTCTCGATGTCTGGAAGAACGTAACCTTCAATTACGATTCAACCGACACGCCCGATTTCGTGCCAACCGCTGCTGTCACTGCTTGAGGATCAGATCATGCGCATCACCCAGGGTTGCTTCTCCTTCCTGCCGGACCTCACCGACGAGCAAATCACCAAGCAAGTGCAATACTGCCTGGAGAAAGGCTGGTCGGTGAACATCGAGTTCACCGACGACCCGCATCCCCGCAACACTTATTGGGAAATGTGGGGCCTGCCGATGTTCGACCTCAGGGACGCCGCCGGCGTCATGATGGAACTCGCCAAATGCCGGCGCGTCTATGCCGACCGCTACGTCCGCCTCTCCGCCTTCGATTCGAGCCATGGCTGGGAGTCGGTGCGTCTCTCCTTTATCGTTAACCGGCCGAAGGAGGAGCCTGGCTTCCGGCTCGACCGTCAGGAGGTGGCGGGACGGCGCATCCGATACTCAACACATGCCTATGTGACCGACCGTCCCGAAGGTCAGCGCTACGGCTGACCCCTCTCCACGGTGGCATCCGGCAGGCTGACGTGCCGGCAGCCCCGTGACGGAGTGGTGGTCCGGATTCGTTGGACGGAGAAACGACGCATGTCTGCGAGCACCGATTCACGGCTGGACACCCACACCGGCGACACGGCCAGGCTGACGGTGCCCGTCGATAAGGATATCCAACCAACGGCAGAGATCGACCTCAGAAGGGAGTTCGAATCGTCCGGCGTGCACGCTGTGCTCGAGGAACTTGACCGATCGCTCATCGGTCTGAAGCCGGTCAAGCGCCGTATCCGGGAGACAGCCGCGCTTCTCTTAGTCGATCGGGCACGCAAGAGCTTCGGACTCGCGCACGAGACGCCGACCCTGCATATGTCCTTCACCGGAAATCCTGGAACCGGCAAAACCACCGTCGCGCTCAAAATGGCCGATCTGCTTCACCGGCTCGGCTACATTCGCAGGGGTCATCTTGTGACGGTGACCCGCGACGACCTGGTCGGCCAGTATATCGGTCACACGGCGCCCAAGACGAAGGAAGTGCTGAAGAAGGCGATGGGCGGTGTTCTGTTCATTGATGAGGCGTATTATCTGTACCGTCCGGAGAACGAACGGGACTATGGTCAGGAGTCCATCGAAATCCTGCTACAGGTGATGGAGAACAACCGTGACGATCTTGTGGTGATCCTCGCGGGGTATGCCGACCGCATGGACCGGTTCTTCAACAGCAATCCAGGCTTCCGCTCGCGGATCGCGCATCACATCGAGTTCCCAGACTATACCGACGAGGAGCTGCTGCATATCGCAACGCTCATGCTGGACGCCCAGAACTACCGCTTCACGGACGGAGCGCGCGCGGCGATGGCCGAGTATATCGCGCTGCGGCGCGCGCAGCCGCATTTTGCCAACGCGCGCTCGATCCGCAACGCCATTGATCGTATGCGGCTGCGTCAAGCCAATCGCCTCTTCGAGAGCGTAGACGGCCCGGTAGGAATCGAGGCGGTATCCACAATCGAGGAAAGCGACGTGCGTGCGAGCCGCGTGTTTCGCGGCGGGCTGGACAGCGATGTGGCGCGCGAGGACGGCGGGAAGGAGGACGACAGATGACGTTCGATCGCTCCATCAAGATCGCACCTTCTATCCTCAGCGCCGACTTCGCCGCTTTCGGTGCCGAATGCCGCGCTATCGAAGCACAAGGCTGCGATTGGGTGCATGTCGACGTGATGGACGGCCATTTCGTACCGAACATTACCTTTGGCCCGCAACTCTGCAGGGCCATCCGGCCGCACGTGAAGACGGTCATGGATGTACATTTGATGATCACTCCAGTGGACCCCTACATTCACGCATTCGCCGAGGCGGGCGCCGACGTCATCACCGCACATGTCGAGGCTGGCCCGCATCTTGACCGGACCTTGCAAGCCATCCGCGCCGCCGGCGCTAAAGCGGGCGTCTCGCTTAACCCGTCCACGCCAGCGGAAGCGATCGAATTCGTCCTCGACCGGATCGACCTGGTCCTCGTGATGACCGTCAACCCCGGCTTCGGCGGGCAAAGCTTCATCGAGGCCATGGTCCCGAAGATCCGCCGTTTGCGCGAGATGGTTGGCGACCGGCCTATTCATATCGAGGTTGATGGCGGTGTAACGCCCGCGACGGCGCCGCTCGTCGCAGCCGCTGGCGCCGACGTGTTGGTCGCAGGATCAGCTGTCTTCAAAGGCGGATCGGCTGCCGACCCTGCACCCTATGGGCGGAACATCTTGGCCATCCGTGAAGCTGCGACTGCGGCGCAGAGAAAGGTGGCGGAAGCCGATGGCACTCGTGGACATTGGACATGAGCGACCTGCTTCGGCACGCCCATTGTGAGCGATACGCCATCGGCGCCTATGATGTCGTGGACACAGCTTTTCTAGAGGCTGTGCTGGACGGCGCCGAGGGCTGCCGCGCCCCGGTGATCGCGAGCCTGGCCGAGTCCCATTTCGATCATTTCGATTTCGAGTGCCTCATGCCGGTGGTCGTGGATGCCGCGCGCCGCGCCCGGGTGCCGGTTGCTATCCATCTCGACCACGGGCACTCTCTCGCGACGGTCGAACGGGCGATTCGGCTCGGCTGCAACAATGTCATGGTCGACGCGTCGCTATCGTCGCTTGAGGACAACATCAAGGCCACGCGCGAGGTCGTCCGCCTTGCCCGCCGCTGCGGCGTAAGGGTGGAGGGCGAGCTCGGCTATGTGCCTGGCGTCGAGGGGGAGGACGCAGAAAAACATCCCCGCGCGATGCAGCTCACTTCGCTCGCGGACGCCGAGCGGTACATCGCGGAAACGCCTGTGGATTGCCTTGCGATCTCCATCGGCACCGTCCACGGCCGTCTACGCGTCGCACCGCGACTCGACTTCGAACGTCTGTCCGCGCTCAGCAGTGCCCTGCACATTCCACTCGTCATCCATGGCGGGACCGGCTTGAGCGACGACCAGTACGGGATGCTCGCCGCAAACGGTGTCGCCAAGATCAACTACTTTACCGGCCTCGCCGACGCCGCGGCGCGTTCGATAGTAGAGGAAGCGGAAAGCAAGGACTCGCCGGCCGACACCGCACTCATCCACGGCGTTCGGGGGGCTGTTCGCGCCGAGGTCGAGCGGACTTGCCGGCTGTTCGGAGCCGCGGGACGCGCTGGCGCCGCGTCGGCCGCTTGCCGTCGTTGGCGCGAAGTCGAGCATGTCGTCGTCTACAACCTGCGCGACGGCGGGCAGAACGTAGACTGGAGCGCTTTTGCGGCGCAGGGCGTTGAGGCGCTTGGCGCAATCCCCGGTGTGCGCAATGTGCTGGCCGGGCGCGCGCTGCGAACGGATGCACCATATCTCTTGTGCTGGCTCATCCGCTTCGCATCCCCCGAGGTCGTCGCCAGCTACCGCGATCACCCTGATCACGTCGGCTATGCCGACAAGGTGTTCCGGCCGACAGCTCCAGATCGCGTCACAATCGATTTCGAGCTTGTCGATGTTTCGGGCGAGGAGAAAAAGTCGAGTTTGAGCACCCAGCCGCCGACTTCGTCGGGAACCAAAAGATGAAAGCGATCGTTTTCGACCTTGACGGCACGCTGATCGACAGTGCGCCGGATCTCCATGCTGCGGCGAACCGGATGCTCGGCGACCTTGGGCGGCCGCCCCTGACGCTTGAGCGTGTCGCCGGTTTCGTCGGCAACGGCGTGCCGGCATTGGTCGCGCGGTGCCTCGATGCGACCGGCGGCCCTGCGGACGATTTCGATAGCGCGCTCGCCCGGTTCCGGAAGCACTATGCGCGTGCCCCGGCGCAGCTGACACGGCCTTACGCTGGCGTCGAGCCGACGCTCGAGCGGCTCGCCGCATCCGGGGTTGCGCTCGGCATCTGCACGAACAAGCCGCCTGAGTTCGCCGTCACCATTCTCAAAGAGCTCGGGCTTATGCGCTTCGTCGGCGCCCTCGTGGGGGAAGGCACGGTGCCGCAGCTCAAACCCGACCCCGCTCCCCTGCTCCATTGCTTGGACCGGCTCGGCGCGGACGAAACTTCCGCGCTCTATGTCGGCGACAGCGAGATCGACGCCGAAACCGCATTCCGCGCGAAGGTTCCGTTCGCGCTGTTCTCCGGGGGGTATCTCCGGGAATCCGTCGACGCCTTCGAACCGGTGTACGTGTTCGATCACTTCGACGATCTTTCGGATTACGTGCTGCAGGGGGTCGGCAGACGATGAAGACCGCTGCCTTCATTTTCGACGTTGACGGCACACTTGCCGAGACGGAGGAGGCCCATCGGCAGGCCTTCAATGCGACATTCGCTGCCGCCGGTCTTGATTGGCACTGGGACGCGCCGCTCTATGGGGAACTCCTCAAGGTCACCGGCGGCAAAGAGCGGATCCGTGCCTTTCTTGAGCGCGCATACCCCGGAGTTGTCATGTCGGATGAGAGCATCGTCGGCCTGCATCGCCAAAAGACCAAGGCTTACGGCGATATCATCGTCGGCGGCGGCGTTCCCTTGCGTCCCGGCGTCCGGGAGCTCATCCAGTTCGCCAAGCTCCAAGGGATCAAAACCGCCGTGGCGACGACGACGAACCTGCCGAATGTCGATGCGCTTTGCGTCGCGTTCTGGGGCGAACCGGCCGGCGCTGTGTTCGATGTGATAGCCGCCGGCGACGAGGCGCCGCGCAAGAAGCCGGCCCCCGACATCTATACGATTGCGCTGGACCGGCTTGGCCTGGAGCCCAAGGACTGCATCGCATTCGAGGACTCGCGCAACGGCCTGCTCTCCGCGAAATCGGCGGGGCTTCGGGTCGTCGTTACGCCAAGCCAATACTCAACGGGAGAGGACTTCACGGAAGCGGATCTGTTTTTGCCGGATCTCACCGGATTCGACGTTGCCCATTTCACGAGAGCGCCGGCCGAAGGTTTAGAGAACCCGTAATGCCTTCTGGCCGTTCTCTCTTGACAAGTTCCTTGCATACCATCGCCGCTTGCGCCATTCTGCAAAGAAAGTAAGCAGCTTGAAAAGATTCTTGAATGGAGCACTCTGGTACGGTCCTCATCGTAGCTCGGCGGGGAGGCGATTGGACGGACTGCCTTGACGTCCTGTCCGAGCGCTATGCCTATCGCGTAGTGCATGTCGGCTCCGTGGCCGAAGCGCTGACCACAATGAGCGGCGTCCATGTCGATCTCGCCGTAGCCGAAGATCGCAAGGACGAGACTATCGGACTGGATTTTCTAACCAGGCTGCGCGTTTCCCACCCGGAAATCATGCGGGTGTATGTAACCTCGGAGGGGTCGCCTCTATCCTACGACACCTTGACCAAGGCCGCAATCTACCAGTTCTTGCTCACCCCACTCGACGCAGCGCAGCTCGGCCTCGTCGTCGAGCGGGCGCTTGAAGCTCGCGAACTCGCCCGCCGCCACCGCATTCTTTCGCGGGAGTTCAAGATCTCCGGTGACGCACTCAGATTAGGCGAGCGCCGGGATCTCCTCTTCAGGCCCGAAAGCCACCAATTCGAAAAGCTCGTCTATGCCAGCGAGAAAATGGCAGAGCTGTGTGATTTGGCCAAACAAGCCGCCACAACAGAATTGCCGATCTTGATTCAGGGTGAGACCGGAACGGGCAAGGAGCTTTTGGCGCGCGCTATCCATTACAATTCGCCACGACGCACGAGCCCGCTCCTCGTCCAGAACTGCGGCGGCATGCCGGACGACTTGCTGCAATCAGAATTGTTCGGCCATAAGCGTGGCGCCTTCACCGGCGCCATCTCCGACCGGCTCGGCCTCTTTCGCGCCGCCGATGGCGGCACGGTATTCCTCGACGAGATTTCGGAGGTGTCCCCATCTTTCCAGGTGAGCCTGCTGCGCTTTCTCCAGGAGGGCGAGGTCAAACCGCTTGGCTCTGACAAAGTCGAGCACTGTAACGTTCGCATCATTGCCGCCTCGAACAGGTCGCTCAAAGACATGGTCGCGCGTCGGGAATTTCGTCAGGACCTCTATTTCCGCCTCAAAGGTTTCGAGCTTGAGGTGCCTCCGCTTCGTGAGCGCCGCGACGATATCGCGCCCCTTTCCGAATTCTTCGCCGCGAAGCATGCCGATGCGATGGGTCGGAAGATCCTCGGCATCACAGCGAGCACGATCGAGAAGCTTTCCGCCTGCGACTTCCCCGGCAATGTCCGTGAGCTTGAGAACGAAATCCGGCGCATGGTTGCATTGGCCAAGGACGGCGAATACATCACAACGCGCAATATGTCGGCTTCGTTGTTGGCATCCGCCGCGGCGCGCAGTCGGAGCGATGGACCGCGCGGCTTTGTACCCGAAGGCGCGACTCTGAAGGATCAAGTCGAAAGCTTGGAAAAACAGATTGTTGGACGTGCGCTGTTGCGCAACCACTGGAACCAAAGCCGCACGGCCGCTGAACTCGGCTTATCGCGCGTTGGACTTTCAAACAAGATCAAGCGCTACAACCTCGAGCAACAAGGCTAGCGAGATGATCAAGAACGAACAATCCTCCGAAGTCGTTCGCTTTCCCCAATCGCGCGTTTCCCCAACTGCTGCGGCCAAGCCGACCAAGCTTCTCGGCGCCGGGAAAATGGCCGAGCTTCTGGGTACACCTGCTCATCAGACCACCGGCCATTGGTGCAGCCGCTGTCAGGGCATCTGGTTCGGCTACCTGCTCGAGGTCGCCTGCCCCGTGTGTGGAAACAGACAGGGCTAAACCGCCCTCTAAGAGCCCGTTTGAAAATGCTCGGAGCGACGCGGGCGGGCATGATTCAAGCTCGCCATGTTGGCCCCCCAAGACGCGCCGCCGGATGGCGGCCATCGAGAAGAAGGCGAAGCGCTATCCGACGGACCTGACGGACCCGGAATGGGAGCGCATCCGACCGTTGTTGCCGCGGCCAGCGCAGCGCGGGCGCAAGCCCAGCGTTGATCTGCGCGAGGTTCTGAACGGCATCCGCTACATGACGCGCACGGGCGGCGGCTGGCGCATGCTGCCCAAGGATTTTCCACCCTGGCAGACGGTCTACTGGTGGCTCCGGCGGTTCGTGCGGCTGCTCCTGTTTCGCACCATCCACGATATCGCCCTGATGGTGGACCGGGAGCGCGCGGGCCGCGAGGCCAGTCCAACGGCGGGTGTCGCCGACAGCCAGACGGTGAAAGCGCCCGCCGCCAAAGCGCGAGCGTACGACGCCGGCAAGAAGATCGTCGGCCGCAAGCGGCATATCGTCGTCGACACCGATGGCTGCCTCCTGATGGTCAATCTCTCCACGGCCGATATCTCCGACAGCGCCGGTGCCTAGGCGATCCTTGAGGCGATCCGAAAGCGCTGGCCGTGGATCAAGCATCTGTTCGCCGACGGCGCTTACGATCGAACCCAGCTCATGGATAAGGCCGCCTTCCTCGACTTCGTCATCGCGATCGTCCGCCGTCTCGACGCCGAGCCGCGCTTCAAAGTCCTGCCGCGGCGCTGGGTTGTCGAGCGCACCTTCGGCTGGATGACCCGCTGGCGCCGTCTCGTCCGCGATTACGAAGCCCGTATCGACGTCTCCGAGGCCATGATCCACGTCGCCATGGGCAGCCTCCTCTTGCGCCGTATCAGGCATTGAGCCCATTCTCAAACGGACTCTAACCCGTCTTATTCATCGCAGTTGCGCAAATGAGCGACGGCTGTAGCGCGAATCCGCCATTCGATTCATGATCCTGGTTGCGAAGCCGGTTCATCGATCGATTGAGGAGCGCCACACCCGTCATGAGTGAAGATATTGCACTTCCCTTCGATCTTCCATCGGTTTGCCGCAAGAAGGTGAGCGTGGGGTTCGATGGCGGGCGGCTTTCGTCGGACGCTGGAGTTCTTCTGCTGCGCGGCGTTGAGAGGAGGCTCGGTCTGGCCGGCCGGCTTGCTTCGTGCATCAGGGACAAGCGTGACCCCGATCTAATCGAGCACTCTATCGAGGAGATGCTCAAGCTTCGGATGTTTGCCATTGCGGCGGGCTACGAGGATGCCGACGACTGCGATTCGCTGCGGCACGATTCGATCTTCAAGATGGCGGTGGGCCGTCTGCCGAGAACGGGCGAGCCTCTGTGCTCGCAGCCGACGATGTCGCGGCTGGAGAATGCCCCATCGAAGATCGAGATCGCGCGGGCGATGGCGGCCATGGTGGACCAGTTCTGCGAGAGCTACGGCAGCGCGCCGGCTTGGATCACGCTCGATATCGACGACACCTTCGATGCCGTGCGCGGCCATCAGCAACTGTCGCTGTTCAACGCCCACTACGACGAGCGCGGCTTCTTGCCGATCCACATTTATGAAGGAACCAGCGGCAAGCCGGTGGCGGTGATCCTGCGCGAGGGCAGGACGCCCGCCGGCATGGAGGTGCGGACCATCCTCAAGCATGTGATCGGGCGCATCCGTGGCCACTGGCCCAAGGTCCGCATCCTGGTGCGCGGCGACAGCCATTACGGCCGTGCCGAAGCCATGGAATGGTGCGAAGAACAAGGCGTCGACTACATTTTCGGCTTTGGCGGCAACGCGGTTCTCAAGGCCATGACCCAAGAGGTCGCCGATGCGTTATGTGTGGAGCGCGCCACAAGCTCCGCGGCAAAGCTGCGCACCTTCGCCACCTGAGCTACGCCGCCAAGGGCTGGAACAAGCAGCGCCGCATGGCCGCGCGCATCGAGGCAACGCGGAATGGTCTCGACATCCGGCTACGTCGTCACCTCGCTCAAGGGCACGGCAAAGCAATCTCTACGAAACCGTCTATTGCGGCCGCGGTCAGGCGGAGAACTTCATCAAGTGGCACAAGGCGCAACTCGCCTCCGACCGCACCTCGTGCCGCGATCCAAAGGCCAACCAGTTCCGGCTGATTCTGCACACCGCCGCCTACTGGCTCATGCTCACCGCGCGCAATGCGATCGCAAAGCGCTCGCCGCTCGCGGTTGCAGAATTCGCGACGCTGCGCCTTCGTCTGATCAAGATCGCCGCCCGCGTCATCGAAGGCGCGGCCCGCATCCGTGTCTTCCTGCCCACCGCATGTCCCGATCGCGCGGTCTTCCGCCAGCTCGCAGGCTGGCTCTGCGCGGTCGGACCGTGAGCGACGCGGCGGTGTCGCCGCGTCTCACACCACCTCGTCGCAACCTCCAACCCGGAAAATACATACCCAGCTCGCCGCGTCGAGCGCGTTCGACGCGATCGCCGCGCCGCGCCTCGCATCAAAAATTATGCCCCGGCGATCAACTACGGTGAATAGGACGGGCTAAGTCCCAAACTAAATTTACAGCCGCTAAGAAGGTTTGCAGGATCTGCGGAAGTGCGACCGCAATGTGATCGTTGTGGCGACGCCTTTATATATTTGATATTTCTATGTATTCTGCTTTCCTTAGAGATTGGCGCGGGACTTGCTCGTCGCCCGTTTAAGCGCCTTCACGCGTTCAACGATCGGCGGCTACCGGGAGGAGAAACTCAATGGCGAATCTTTTGTGGCTCCAAGGTGGGGCATGCTCTGGCAACACGATGTCGTTCCTGAATGCCGAAGAACCAAGTGCCTGCGACCTCGTCACCGACTTCGGCATCAACGTGCTGTGGCACCCTTCGCTGGGCCTCGAGCTTGGTGAAAATCTCCAAAAGATGCTGCGGGCGCTAACGTCCGGCCAAATGCCGCTCGACATCTTTGTCTTCGAAGGAACCGTCGTCAATGCGCCGAACGGCACCGGCGAATGGAATCGCTTCGCCGGCCGGCCGATGCGTGACTGGGTCCAGGACCTGTCCAAGGTGGCGAACTTCGTTGTCGCCATCGGCGACTGCGCCACGTGGGGCGGCATTCCAGCCACCGCGCCCAATCCGTCCGAGAGCCAGGGACTCCAATTCCTGAAGCGCAGTCAAGGCGGTTTCCTTGGCAAGGATTATAAGTCCAAGGCCGGCCTTCCCGTGATCAACGTGCCCGGCTGTCCCGCCCACCCCGACTGGATTACCCAAATCGTCGTCGCGGTGGCAACCGGCCGCGCCGGAGATCTGGCGCTCGATGAATTCCAGCGGCCGAAGACCTTCTTCACCTCATTCACCCAGACCGGCTGCACCCGCAACATGCACTTCGCCTACAAGGTCTCGGCGACCGAATTCGGCCAGCGCAAGGGGTGTCTCTTCTATGACCTCGGGTGCCGCGGGCCGATGACCCATTCGCCCTGCAATCGCATCTTGTGGAATCGTCAATCCTCGAAGACTCGCTCTGGCATGCCTTGCATGGGCTGCACCGAGCCGGAGTTTCCCTTCTTTGACCTCGCTCCGGGCACTGTCTTCAAGACCCAGACCGTGATGGGCGTACCGAAGGACATGCCGGCAGGCGTGGACAAGACCGGTTACGTCAAGCTGACGGCCGCCGCCAAGGCAGCCTCACCGCGGTGGGCTGAAGAAGACATTTTCGTCGTTTGATCGCCCGCGATTCGCCCACATCCATTCAGAGAGGTCAACAAAACCATGTCCGCAGCAGTTCAAACGCTCGATATTTCACCAGTCGGACGCGTTGAGGGCGACCTCGACGTGCGCGTCGATATCCAGAACGGAGTCGTCGTCAATGCATGGACTCAAGCCGAGCTCTTTCGCGGCTTCGAGGTGATTCTTCGCGACAAGGATCCTCAAGCGGGACTCGTCGTGACGCCACGCGCGTGCGGCATCTGCGGCGCCTCGCATCTGACCTGCGCAGCTTGGGCGCTCGATACAGCGTGGAAGACAGAGGTTCCGCGGAACGCCATCCTTGCGCGCAATCTCGGGCAGATCGTGGAGAGCTTGCAGAGCCTTCCTAGGCACCACTACGGGCTCTTCATGATCGACTACACGCACAAGAACTATTCGCGCTCCAAATATTACGAGGAGGCTGTTCGGCGTTGGTCGCCCTTCACCGGTACCAACTACGAGCTCGGCGTTACGATTTCCGGACGTCCCGTAGAAATCTACGCGCTTCTTGGTGGTCAGTGGCCGCACTCGAGTTTCATGGTCCCCGGCGGCGTCATGTGCGCGCCCACGCTGACTGACGTGACCCGTGCCTGGTCGATTCTGGAGCATTTCCGGCGCAACTGGATGGAGCCGGTATGGCTTGGCTGCTCCTTCGAGCGCTACGAGGAAATCAAATCCTACGACGACTTCATGGCGTGGCTAGACGAGCGGCCCGAGCATGCCAACTCAGACCTCGGGATGTTCTGGCGCATGAGCCAGGACATCGGCGTCGACAAATACGGCAAGGGCCACAGAAAATACGTGTCCTGGGGATATCTGCCTCATGAGGACAAGTACAACCGCCCGACGATCGAGGGCCGCAATGCGGCAGTGATCATGAAGAGCGGTGTCTATGATGGCGCCAGCGACACCCATAAGCTGATGGATCAGATTCACACCCGCGAGGATCTGATGCATGCCTGGTACGATGAGCAGAGCGGCAAACATCCCTTCGACCGAGTCACCAAGCCGGTTGGCAGAAACCCCGTCGATCACACCAAGCAATATTCATGGGCGACGGCCGTTCGCCACGACCAGAACGGCAGGCTCGAAGCCGGCCCGCTCGCGCGCCAGCTCATTGCTGGCGGACCGCACGGAGAAAGCTGGCAGCATCACGATCCGCTGGTGCTCGACATGTATAGGAAACTGGGCGGCGCCAGTGTCATGCTGCGCCACTTCGCCCGCATGCATGAAGGCGTGAAGCTCTATCGGCAAGCCGAGCATGCTTTGCGCGAATTCCGGCTGAACGATCCCTGGTATGTCAAACCGACGGAAAAGGATGGGCGGGGCTGGGGCGCCACCGAGGCGATCCGCGGCGCCCTTTGTCACTGGATCGAGGTGCAGGGCGGCAAGATCAAGAACTACCAGATCATTGCGCCAACGACCTGGAACGTCGGTCCGCGTTCCGACGGCGGTGAACTTGGGCCGATCGAGCAAGCGCTCGTCGGAACACCGATTGCCGACATGAATGATCCTGTCGAGGTCGGGCATGTTTGTCGCTCATATGACTCGTGCCTCGTCTGTACTGTGCACGCCCATGACGCCAGCACGGGCAAGGAACTTGCGCGTTTCCGCACGGCCTAGTTGGTCACCGGTTGGGCGACCCGCTTGATCATCACTTCCAGGGTGATAGAGCGGCGCAGAAATATATGGGCCACAGCCGATGAACAGCGAGCAACAACGCGCACTGCTCCTCCGAATGGCCGACCTCATGGAGGCAGGTCTGAAGACGCAAACGGAGCCCGTTCCGGAAACGGAACGGGAGTTCGCCGGCATCCTTGACGAGCTGCGCAAGCTTGATCCGAACGATATCAAAGCCAAGATGGTCATCAGCGGCTTTGTTGACCATCCCTACGGACCAGACAAGCAGCGCTGCATGGAATGCATGTACTACCTCGTTCATCGAGAATGGTGTGACCTGCCGGAGCTTGCAGTGCCGGTGAAAGCGGACTGGTGGTGCAGACTCTGGCGCATCTGATTGAAGGCCATCGGAGCAGGCATCCGCCACGGAGGAAGGGATGACCACGGACACAAAGGAACTGGCCGACGTCGCCGGGCGTGAGGAAGTTCGTGGGCTTCTGGCCGGTGGCCTAACCACTGAGGTCCAGCCACGCGCCGACACGCATGAGGAAGTCACGCAGATCGTCGCCCGTCTTCGCGCGGCGGGCGGCGATCTCAAGGCCAAGTTGGTGATCGCGGGGTTCACGCTGGAGCCGATAGAACACGGCGGCATCGAGCAGTCATGCGAGACGTGCATGTACTACGTCGTTCATCGTCGATTCTGCGAATTGCCCGAGCTCAACCTGCCCGTCGAGCCGCAGTGGTCCTGCCGGTTGTGGCGCATATGATCGCGCCGGATCCAATCATCGTTGTGGTAGGATGTGGCAATCCGAACCGCCAGGACGACGGCGTCGGGCAACAGGTGATTCAGACCTTAAAGGGCAAGCAACTCGACGGAATGGACGTAAGGCTGCTCGATGCCGGTACCGACGGAATGGCCGTGATGTTCTCGGCACGCGGCTGTTCGTCGCTCATCGTGGTTGATGCGGCTCAGACCGGGGTGGAGCCCGGTGCAATCTACGAAGTTCCAGGAGCTGAACTCGAACGTCCCTATAGTCCCGGACTTAATCTCCATGACTTCCGTTGGGACGCAGCTCTTCACGCGGGCCGTCAAATCTTCCGCGATGCCTTTCCAAGTGACGTCACCGTCTTCTTGATCGAAGCCGCCGAGCTCGGCTTCGGCGTGGGCCTCACGCCAGCAGTCTCGCGGGCAGCCGATAAAGTTGCCTGCCGCATCGAGGCCCTGATTGAGGAGCGTCGGTCGAAGGACGTGATGTGAACGAGGCGCCTGTCAGTCTCATGATACGGCGGGGCGCGCTCTATATGTCTGCTGCCGCGTGCGAACAGTATTTTGCGAATATCGACGCCGTCGCCCTGCTGCGGCGTGACGGCGATCTCGTTGTACTGCCCGTGCGTCACGCGGCGGCGGGCGGATATCTGCTCAAGCAGCGCAACAGCTGCGGCGACCGGGTGGTTTCCGCTCCCGAATTCTTTCGGGCGTGCGGGTTCGATGATGATGCCGAAGTGGTGCTCGAAGCCCACTGGGACGATCACGCAGCAGCCTTGATCGCCTCCGGACTGTAAACGATGTTTTCATTTCGTAATTCAAATAGACAGACTTGGCAAAGTTGACTATCGTTTGCTGTCAGAGGGAGAGCTGCGTTGAAAAGCAGACTCCGGGAGGAATGGTCTGGTGAAGATTGACCGCACCGACGACGACGTTAGGGCCGCTCTTGCTGCCGCCGAGGACGAGACGGCAACCCCCGCGGAACGCGCCGAGATGCTGATGGAGATCGCATTGGGCCTCCAACAGCGGCCGAAAGATATTGGCCAGCTCCGCTCGGCGATCGACCTCTATGCGCGCGCTCTGGATATCTGCCCTGAGGACGAGCGCCTGCTTGCGGCGCGCATCCGCGCGCGCCAGGGCACCGCCTTGCTGGCGCTCCCCGGCGAAGGCGTGGAGCCGCTCGAGGTTGCCCGGGCGGGATTCGAGGCAGCGATCCCGGTCCTTCGTGATTTTGGCCGCCCCGAAGAATTGGCGGAAGCAGAGATGAATCTTGGCCTCGCTATCCAAAATCTCGCTGGCCGCAACAGAACTCGTATCACAGATGCGATCGCAGCATACCAGCGGGCGCTGCGAACCTTCGACAAGCATCGCTTCCCGAAGGAGTTCGCGATTCTACAGAACAATCTTGCGACCGCCTTCCTGTCGATGCCGTTCACCGACAGTCGTGCCAAGATGCGAGAAGCGCTCGCCGTCCAAGCCTTCGAGGAAGGCTTGAGGATCGTAACCCTGATCGATCATCCAACCGAATACGCGATGCTGCAAAACAATCTCGGCAACGCGCTTCAGTACAGTTCCTCCAGCCATATGATCGAAAACAACTTACGCGCTCTTGACGCCTATGACGAGGCCCTGAAGGTGCGCACGCGCGCGGCCATGCCGGTCGAATACGCCAACACGCTCGCAAACAAAGCCAATTGCCTGCGGAACCTGCCCGACGACCCACAACGTCCAGAGGACGGCAACCGCGCTAATCTCATAGCGGCACGCGAATCCTATCTGGAGAGTCGGGAAATCTTCATTCGGGCCGGCGAAGTCGCGAAAGCACGCATTGTCGCGGAAGCCTGCGAGCAAATCGATCGCGAATTGCTCTCAGCGCCTCCAGCGCGCTCACGCGGGCCGGCGGACAGCCGCTCGCAACATCTCAACTGAACCGGAGTGAGGAGCTTTCACGTGACGGGAACAGAAGTAACAGCGGCGAGCGCAGTGGCCGCTCTGATTGTGGGCCTGGTCGCCTCCGGGATTGGTGGAGCGGGCGGCGGCGTGCTCACCGGTGGCAAGGCGATCGGCAATCAGCTGGCTGCTCTGATGGGCAGCTTCTACGGCCCTGTTGGTGTCATCCCGGGACTCATCGTCGGGCTGATCGCGCTCGCTTTTTTGAAGTGAGTTGCGATCATGTTGGAAATGGTAAAAAGCTCGATTGTCCTGTTTTTCCGGGGAAAGCTCTTCGCCGATCCGGCCAAGGTCTACCGTCAAACCGCCATCGGAGCGCTCGCAACGGCGGTGATCCTGTTCGGCCTCACCAAACTTGGCTTGCCGATAATCGCCTCAGCCGCCATTGCCGGACTGATCGGCGGAGCGGCACAGCCTTACCTCTTCAAGGATCTGCGCTATCGCTGAGGCTGGTACTGACATGAACGCCATTGATCTCATCTCCACACGTCGCGAGACCCTGGCCGGCTTCACCGGAGACATCGAACGGCTGGAGGCGGTCTTTGCCGACTGGGATGAGACGCAGCGCAGCGCGGTCGATGCCTATCGGCGCGCGATCGAAGATCTGCAGGGCGAAGCGTTCCGTCGTCTCGTGCGATCCTTGAAATCGGACTCTGCAGCGCTGACAGCGATGAAGCAGGCGGTCTCGGACGAGATTGTCTACGCGGTATTGAGGCGTCACAACATCCTCAAGCCGAGCCTCAGCGAGCGGCTCGAAGCGGCGCTCGACAGCGTGAGGCCGATCCTGGCTTCCCATGGCGGAGACGTCGAGCTCATCGCAGTGAGACCGCCGGCGATCGAAGTGCGCTTCACCGGCGCCTGCGACGGCTGTCCGGCGTCAGCGTTGACCTTCCACGCTGGCGTCAAGAAAGCTGTCGAAGAAGCCTGCCCGGAGATCACCGACATTCTGCAGGTCAAAGGCGCTAGCGGCAGCCAGCATGACAGCGTGCGCTTCGTCAGTCCGTTCGCGCTGGGCGCGGTCAACGGCTGGCATCTGGTATGTCGGCTGGACGAGATACCGCAGGGCGGCGTCATCACGCGGATCGTCGGCGAACAGAACGTCATCCTGTCGCGGCAGGGCGCGGTCGTATCCTGTTTCCAGAACGCCTGCGCTCATCTCGGTATGGAGATCGATGGAGGCGCAGTCGAGAATGGCATCATCACCTGCCCTTGGCACGGCTTCCAATATGACCTCGCGACTGGCGAATGCCTGACGGCACCGGAAGTTCAACTTCAATCCCATGCTGTCAAGGTTGTCGGCAATCGCGTCGAAGTGAGGCTGGCGACATGATGCGCGTCTCGCTCACCTCTAGTATTCAACGTGCTGCCGCTCTCGCGCCGGCGCCTGCTCCGCTTCCGCTGCTGAATCCGGTGGGCGCCCGCATCGTACTCGGCGATCACCTCGCAGCGGACGGTCTTCCAGCACCGCTCTTACCGAGCCGCGCCACGCTCTTCGGCCCGCGTGGCGTGGCCTTCGCCAGCCGGCAGGGCCCCTTCTTTGTCGCCGACACCGGGCACCATCGGCTTCTTGTCTGGCGGACCGTGCCCAACACGGACAATTCGCCGGCCGACCTCCTGATCGGCCAGCCCGACTTCAACGTGGAGGGACGCAACGCGGGGGGCAATGTGGGTCCAGCGACGCTCAACATGCCGAGCGGCATCGCCACAGATGGACGCGTCCTCGCAGTTGCAGATGCTTGGAACCATCGCATCCTCATCTGGTGCTCACTTCCTGAGGTCAACAATCAGCCAGCAGACATCGTGCTCGGTCAGGCCGATTTCAGCGGCGGACTCGCCAACCGCGGCTCGAGCAACGCCGGGCCGCATACGCTCAATTGGTGTTACGGCGTCACTATCGCGGAGGGCCGCCTCTTCGTCGCCGACACTGGAAACCGCCGCGTTTTGATCTGGAACACGCTGCCGGGGGAAAATGGTCAGCCAGCTGACATGGTGCTTGGCCAGGCGGGAATGACGATCCATGACGACAACGCGGGCGCGGAAGCGAGTGCGGTCGGGATGCGCTGGCCGCACGCAATCGTCGTGGCAAATGGGCGCATCTTCGTCGCCGATGCCGGCAACAGCCGGATCATGGTGTGGAATGGTTTTCCCAATGCAGATGGCGCTCCAGCCAGCTTCGTGATTGGGCAGGCCGGTTTCGAAGCCGTCGATCACAATCGCGCTGCCTATGAACCGAGCGCGCACGCGCTCCAGATGCCGTATGGCATCACAGTGCACGACGACATGCTGGTTTGCGCCGACACGGGCAATTCTCGTCTCGTCGGCTTTCCCCTGCCGGGGCTCGCGATGGACGCGGCCGCCACAACGCTCACCGGCCAGCGTCGCTTCTCCGATAAGGGCGACAACCGCTGGCGGTTCGCGGCGCGCGACAGCCTGTGCTGGCCATTTGCCGTCACGGTCTGCGACGGGCTGGTCGCCGTCGCCGACACCGGCAATAACCGCGTGCTCCTGTGGGAGGCGGCAGTATGAGCACGCAGCCCGCCATCGCCAACGCCGCGGCTCTGGAAAGCGTCCAGATCAGGGTGCGCGGTCGCGTGCAGGGCGTCGGTTTCCGGCCGACCGTTTGGCGCCATGCCCGTGAAGTTGGCCTGGACGGTGAAGTGCTGAACGACGGAGAGGGAGTGCTCATCCGGGCCCGCGGCCAAGGGAAGGACATCGAGACGTTGGTCAGGCGCTTGCGCGACGAGGCACCGTTGCTCGCTGCGATCGAAGCGATCGAGGTCGAGCCCTTTACTGGAAGACTGGCGCCTGGGTTCCGCATCATCGAGAGCAACAGAAGTGAGGCCCGCACCGAGATTTCGCCCGACGCTGCCATCTGTCCCGCGTGTGCGGCTGAAGTGCTCGATCCGTTCGAGCGCCGCTTCCGCTACGCTTTCACCAACTGCACACATTGCGGCCCACGCTTCACCATCATCCGCTCGATCCCCTATGACCGCAGCGCCACGACAATGGCCGCCTTTCCCGTGTGCGCCGAATGCGCCGCCGAATATGGCGACCCGGCCAATCGGCGCTTCCACGCCGAGCCTATCGCCTGCCATGCCTGTGGCCCGAAAGCGCAGCTCGTCCGCTTCGATGGACGAGCCTTGACCTACGAGCAGCATTCGATGTTCGATGACGTCGATGCTGCAATGAGCTTGATCCAGAAAGGCGAAATCGTCGCCGTCAAGGCGCTCGGCGGCTACCAGCTCGCCTGCGATGCTACAAGGCTCGACACTGTCGAGCGGCTGCGGCTGCTTAAGCGGCGCGAGGTCAAGCCCTTCGCCCTCATGGCGCGCGACCTCGATGTGATCCGCCGATTCTGCGCCGTCAGCCCGGACGAGGAGGAAGCGTTGTGCTCGCCGGCAGCGCCGATCGTGCTCCTCGATGCGGCCGGTCCGGAACGCTTGCCTGAGGCTGTTGCTCCCGGAATGCGGATGCTCGGCTTCATGCTCCCCTCGACGCCGCTGCATGTGCTCATGTTCCGCCGCATGCCGCGCCCCGTGATCATGACCAGCGGCAACCTCTCGGACGAACCGCAAGCGATCGGCGACGCGGAGGCAGCGCGCAAGCTCGGGACCATCACCCCTTACGCCCTCGTTCACGACCGCGAAATCGCCAATCGCGTTGACGATTCCGTCATGCGCGTCATGGACGGGCGCATGCGTCTGTTACGCCGCGCGCGCGGCTACGCGCCGGCCTCCATTTCCCTGCCGAAGGGCTTCGAGGACTCGCCCGACATCCTCGCCTACGGCCCGGAGATGAAGGCGACTTTCTGTCTGGTAAAGGAAGGCCGGGCGGTGCTTTCCCAACATCAGGGCGATCTCCAGGACGCCGCGACCTGGGACGACTACAGGAAGAATCTCGCGCTCTTCCGGGATCTCTTCGCGCACGATCCGCAGGCGCTGGCCTGCGACATGCACCCGGAATACCTTTCCGCGAAGCTCGCGCGAAAACGTGCCAGTGAGGACAGTCTGGCGCTCATCGAGGTCCAGCATCACCACGCCCACATTGCCGCGTGTCTCACCGAGAACGCACGCGCGCTTGACGCGCCACGCGTGCTTGGCATCGCTCTCGACGGGTTGGGCTACGGCACGGACGACACAATCTGGGGTGGCGAATTCCTGTTGTGCGACTACCGCGGTTTCCAGCGTGTCGGCACCTTCCGGCCGGTGGCCATGGTAGGCGGTGCTGCCGCCTCGCGCGAGCCGTGGCGCAACCTTTACGCGCATCTGACCGCGCAGATGGGATGGGCCGCCTTCGCCATGAATTTCAGGCAGCTCCCATTGTTCGAGCGGCTGGCCGCCAAGCCTCGCGCGGTCTTGGACACGATGATCCACGATCACATCAATTCGCCTCTTGCTTCCTCCTGCGGCCGCCTTTTCGACGCGGTTGCGGCCGCGCTCGACGTCTGCTTCGAGCGCCAGGCTTATGAGGGCGAGGCCGCGGCGCGACTCGAGGCGATCGCATGTCCAAATACGCTCGCAGAGGAAGACGACAGTCTCTGCTATCCGATGCCGATTCCCGTTCTTAAGGGATCTGGCCTCCCGTATATTGAGCCGCTTGCCATGTGGAACGCGATCCTAGGCGATCTGATCCTAGGCACGCCTCAACCGATCATTGCTGCGCGTTTTCACAAGGCGCTCGCCAGGTCCATTGTCACAATGGCAATCCAGCTGGCGCGGCGAGACGATGAAGACGCGCAGCCGCGTTTCGACACGGTGGCGCTGTCGGGTGGCTGTTTTCAAAACCGCATTCTTCTGGAACAGACGGTCCGTCGTCTCGAGGAAAAGAAATTCAAAGTTCTTACGCATGCCAAGGTGCCCGCCAACGACGGCGGCGTGGCTCTCGGCCAAGCAACCATCGCCGCCGCGCATCTCATCGATGCGGAACGAACACGGCGCAAGGGAGGAACATCATGTGCCTTGGGATTCCCGGACGGATCGTAAGGATCGACGACCCGACGCGAAAGCTCGCGACTGTCGAAGTCAGCGGCGTGCGGCGCCGGATCAACATCGCCTGCGTCATCGACGACGCGCACCCAGTGGAATCCTGTGTCGGCGACTGGGTTCTCGTCCATGTCGGCTTCGCCATGAGCCGTATCAATGAAGAACAAGCGGCCGAGACCCTGAAAATCCTGACAGAACTCGGGGAGGCACAGGCCGAGATCCAGGCGATGCGCGAGACCGCAGTGCACTAACCAGGGAGGACCAGATATGTCCAACGAAGGCGTACTGCGGGGCCTCTACCCCTTCCTTCACGGGACGGCACAGAATCCCGAAAAGCTGAATGCCGCCCTTCTCCACTCGGTGGCGGAGAAGGCGCGCGACTCGCGAGAAACCAACGAGCGCTTCTTTGGTGACCAGTCTGAAGTTCTGGTCGCCGCTGCAGGAACACTGGCCAACGTCTATCGGCGGAACGGCAAGCTGTTCTCGATGGGCAATGGCGGCTCGAGCTGCGATGCGAGCCATGTCGCCGTCGAGTTTGTGCACCCTATCACGGCAGGGCGGCCGGCGCTCGCGGCCACCAATTTGGTGGCCGATCTCGCTATGATCTCGGCAGTCGGCAACGACCTAGGCTTCGATCATGTATTCGTTCGTCAGCTCGTGGCACATGCCCGCAAGGGCGATGCGCTGATCGGCATCTCGACAAGCGGGAACTCGCAAAACCTGATCGCCGCATTCGTCAAGGCCAAGGAACTCGGCGTTGCCACGATCGGGCTCACCGGCGGCGACGGCGGCAAGATGAAGTCATCCGGCGCGGTCGATCATTGTCTTGTCGTCCCGTCCACATCCATCCATCGCATTCAGGAATGTCACGTCGCCGCCTATCACATCCTGTGGGATCTGGTGCACACCCTGCTTGCGGACGAGCGCGGCTCGGCGGCTAACAGGGAGGCCATGCAATGAAATTCGCCGACGAATTCCGTGACCGCGACAAGGCCAGGACGCTGGTCCGCGAAATCGAAACGCTGGCCGACCAGATCGAGACGACAAAGACGCGGCCGCTCCAACTCATGGAGGTGTGCGGCGGCCATACGCATTCGATCTTCCGCTATGGCCTGGAAGGCATGCTGCCTTCCTCGATCGAACTGGTGCACGGGCCTGGCTGCCCCGTTTGTGTGTTGCCCATGGGACGGGTCGATGATTGCGTCGCGATCGCCGAGCGGCCCGGGGTGATCTTCACCACCTTTGGCGACGCGATGCGCGTGCCCGGATCGAAGAAAAGCCTCATGCAGGCCAAGGCCGACGGGGCGGATGTGCGGATGGTCTATTCGCCCATGGACGCACTGGCTCTCGCGCGCAAGCATCCGGATCGCGAGGTGGTCTTCTTCGGGCTGGGCTTCGAGACCACTATGCCGTCAACCGCGCTGACTGTGCTGCAGGCCGAGGCCGATGGAATCCAGAATTTCTCGGTCTTCTGCAATCACATCACCATCGTTCCGACTATCAAGGCGATACTCGATAGCCCAGATCTTCACCTCGACGGGTTCCTCGGACCAGGCCATGTGTCAATGGTGATTGGCACCGCGCCCTACGCATTCATCGCCGAGTTCTACAAGCGTCCAATGGTCATCGCGGGATTCGAACCCCTCGATGTCTTGCAGTCGATCTGGATGCTCCTGAAACAGATCAAGGAGGGCCGTGCCGAGATCGAAAACCAGTACGCGCGCATTGTTCCTGAAGCCGGGAACCATCCTGCACTCGCCGCTGTTGCGGAGGTCTATGAACTGCGCGAGTTCTTCGAATGGCGTGGCCTCGGCTCGATTGACCATTCCGGCGTCAAAGTGCGTGATCAATACGCCCGCTTTGATGCAGAGCGGAAATTCGCCATCCCAAATGTCAAGATCGCCGACCCTAAATCCTGCCAATGCGGAGAAGTGCTCAAGGGCGTTCTGAAGCCTTGGCAGTGCAAGGTGTTCGGTACCCTCTGCACGCCGGAAACGCCGCTTGGCGCGCTAATGGTTTCCCCGGAAGGAGCCTGCTCGGCCTACTACCAGTATGGCGGGATTAAACGTAGCAACACTCCCGAGAAAGAGGCCGTAGTGTCATGAACCTTCTGGACCTGCCCCCGCGGCGCTCGCTCGGCCGAGTCCATGTGCCAGCCGTCACACTGGCGCATGGCGGTGGCGGCAAGGCCATGAAGGATCTGATCGACGACGTCTTCGTCAGCGCCTTCTGCGATGCCAAGGCGCCGGATGTACTGGAGGATCAGGCGCGGCTCGACCTCGCGGCGCTTGCCCGCTATGGCGACCGGCTCGCCTTCACCACGGACTCCTTCGTCGTCGATCCGCTGTTCTTCCCCGGGGGCGATATCGGCAAGCTCGCGGTCTGCGGCACGATCAACGATCTGGCCGTCGGCGGCGCCAAGCCGCTTTATCTGTCCTGCGCCGTCGTCATCGAGGAAGGAATGCCGCTCGATGCTTTGCGCGGGATTGCGAATTCCATGGCTGAAGCGGCGAGAATGGCAGGTGTGCGGATCGTGACTGGCGATACCAAAGTCGTCCAGCGGGGCGCCTGCGACAAGCTCTTTATCACAACGACCGGCATCGGCGTGATCCCGTCCCAGATTGACCTCGGCATTCACCAGATCAAACCCGGAGATGGCATACTGGTGAACGGACTGCTCGGCGACCACGGCGCAGCGATCCTCGCGGCCCGAGGCGATTTTGCGCTGAAGACTGAAGTCGCCAGCGACTGCGCCGCCCTACACGGGCTGATCGAGGCCCTTCTACGAGCGGCGCCTGGAACACGCTGCATCCGCGACGCCACCCGCGGCGGCCTCGCCACGGTGCTCAATGAGATGGCGGAGGCCTCCGCGCTGTCGATCGAAATCGACGAGGCGGCGACGCCGCTGCGTGAAGAGGTGCGCGGCTTCTGCGAGATTCTCGGGCTTGATCCTCTCTATCTCGCCAACGAGGGCAAGGTGGTCATCGCTGTGCCGCCTGCCGAGATCGAAGCCGCGCTTGCGGCAATGCGCGCCCATCCGCTTGGCGCGGGAGCAGCCCTGATCGGCCATGCCAGCGGGGGAATTCCAGCGCGCGTCACCATGCAGACTGTCTTCGGCGGGAAGCGCATCGTCGATATGCTGATTGGTGAACAGCTTCCACGCATCTGTTGAGAACGGGGTCCGATGCACGAACTCGGGATTACACGCAACATCGTGAAGATCGTCGAGGAGGCGGCGAAGGGACGGCGCGTCAAGCGCGTGACGCTCGATGTCGGGCAGTTCTCCGGAGTGATGCCCGACGCGATCCTGTTCTGCTTCGACATCGTCGCCAAGGGTACGCTGCTCGACGGCGCGCTGCTCGACATCCAGAAAATAGCCGGTCTCGCACGCTGCCGGTCTTGCGGCGAGGCGTTCAAGACCACATCCCTCTACCAGGCTTGCGCCTGCGGCTCGCGCGCCATCGACCGACTTGCTGGGGAAGAACTGAAGATCCGGGAAATGGAAATCGAGGAGGCTGCCTGATGTGCGGAACCTGTGGCTGCGGCTCCAAGGCCGAAACCCGACTCCTCAACCTGCAGACAGGTGAGGAGACCACTCTCGACGATGAGCGCCCTCACATGCATGCGCATGGCGATGACATGGTGCATCGGCATGGTCATGACCACAGGCACGACCATGGCGACGGCCATGTCCATGATCATGAACATCCGCACGGCCATGCCCATGATCATATTCATGGCCATGAGCACGGGCACGATCATCGTTCGGAGCATGCGCATGAGCATCACCACCATGACGATCACGCCCATGACGACGTGGAGTTGCACGGTCACGACCATCCGCACGACCATGATCACCCGCACAGCCATGGCCATTCCTCGGTCATCGAACTCGAGACCCGGATCCTGGCCAAGAACGACGCGCTCGCGGCCAGGAACCGTGGCTGGTTCGCCGGCCGCGAAATCCTGGCGTTGAACCTTGTTTCCTCGCCAGGCTCCGGCAAGACGACGCTGCTCGAGCGCACCATCCGCGACCTCAAGGACAAGATCCCGATCGCGGTCATTGAGGGCGATCAGGCGACCGCCAATGACGGTGAGCGTATCCGCGCCGCGGGCGCTGCTGCTGTCCAGGTCAACACCGGCGCCGGCTGCCATCTCGAAGCCGACATGGTGGCCAAGGGGCTCGCCGAGCTGAAGCCGGCCTTCGGCTCCGTCGTCATAATCGAGAATGTTGGCAACCTCGTCTGCCCGGCGATGTTCGATCTCGGCGAGCACGCCAAGGTAGTCATCCTCTCGGTCACCGAGGGTGACGACAAGCCGCTGAAGTATCCGCACATGTTCAGGGCTGCAGAGATCATGGTCATCAACAAGATCGATCTTTTGCCGCATGTCGATTTCGACGTGGATATCGCTAACGCCAATGCGCGCCAGGTCAATCCGGAGATCGTCACGTTCAGCGTGTCGGCTCGGACGGGAGAGGGACTCGGCGATTGGTACGACTGGCTCGGCACCCAGGCGTCGCAAGCGCGGCTTTGAATGAATTCGCTCCGTGGGGGCGATAAGCGGTCATGGCCCGGGCCGCCGCATCTGGTCATGCAACTGGGCATCTTTTGGAGGAGTTAGACATGAAATCGACCCTTAAACCTGCCCTTCTGGGGCTCGCTATCGCTGGACTTCCAGTTACCGCTTTCGCGCATGTCGGCGTCGGCGATACCCATGGCTTCATGCACGGCTTCGGCCACCCGGTCATTGGCATCGACCACATTTTGGCGATGGTGGCGGTCGGCATGTTCGCAGCCTATCTCGGGGGCCGCGCGCTGTGGCTGGTGCCGACAGCCTTCGTGCTGATGATAGGTGTGGGCGGCGTGCTCGGCATCACTGGCGTGCCGTTGCTATATGTGGAGCTCGGCATCGCGGCTTCCGTCATCGTGCTTGGCTTGGCTGTTGCGATGCAATGGAGCCTACCGACGATCGCTGCGATGGGATTGGTTGGCTTCTTCGCCATATTCCACGGCCATGCGCACGGCGCCGAGATGCCGGTTGACGCATCCGGTTTCGAGTATGCGATGGGCTTCATGCTGGCGACCGCCTTGTTGCACGTCGTCGGTATCGGCATCGCACTTGGCATCGGCAGGATCGGCGCACGAACGTCTCGTGTCGCGCTTCGGACCAGCGGCAGCATTATAGCGCTTGCCGGCATCGGTATCCTGACGAGCTATCTTTGATCGTTTCGAACGCACAGGCGAGATGATCTCGCCTGTGCGTTCGACCGGAACTGTTTCGCTGACCAGCGCACGTTACGACGCTGCCAGTCGGCCAGCGGTGGGAGCTTCGCGACTCCACCCTTTAGCCGCTAGGTGCGATGGCCACCCCAGCCCAGGGTCCGGACCCATAAACAGGATTCCCATGGCGGCTCGGATGTGATTCAGGCTCTGCAACAGCAGGAGCGTGGATTTGAGCGAATTCTGGTTGAGTGAAGAGCAGTTCGAGCGGCTTCGGCCGCTGCTGCCGAGCAAGGTGCGCGGCGTTGCCCGGGTTGATGATCGGCGGGTGATCAGCGGCATCATCCATGTCGTGAAGTCGGGCGGTCGCTGGGTCGATGCGCCGGCCTGCTACGGACCGAGGAAGACGCTCTACAACCGGTTCGTGCGCTGGGCGGCGAAGGGCGTGTGGCAGGAGCTGTTCGTGACGCTGGCAGCGGCGGGCGGACCACCGGCCGAGGTTCTGATCGACAGCACGCACATGAAGGCGCACCGCTCGGCGGGCGGCGGAAAGGGGGGCGCTCGTCCAGGCGATCGGGATCAGCCGGGGCGGCCGCAACAGCAAGCTCCACGCCCTCACCGACGGCGAAGGCCGGCCGCTCCGCTTCCTGCTGACCGGCGGCCAGGTCGCCGATTGCCGTGCGGTCGATGTCCTGTTGAACGATCTTGCGGCCGGGACCATCGTGCTCGGCGACAAGGCCTATGACAGCAACGCCATCCGCGACCTGATCGAACGCCAGGGCGCGGTGCCGAATATCCCGTCCAAGGCCAACCGACGCTGGAAAAGCTGCTTCTCCAAGACGCTCTACAAAGGGCGCAATGCCGTCGAGCGCATGTTCGGCCGTCTCAAGGATTATCGCCGCATCGCCACGCGCTACGACAAACTCGCCACCAACTTCCTCGGCGCAATCTACCTCGCCGCCGCCGTCACGTGGTGGTTATGAGTCCCGACCCTTAAACCCAGGCAAGCCGGAATTGGAGGCATTGAGGACGAGGCCGGCCGTGCTGAGCTGCTCACCTTCCACCCCAGAATCCGCCGGCGAAGGCATCGATCACGAAGGCGACGTAAACGAAGCCGGCCCGAGTATGCACGTAGGTGAAGTCGACCACCAACAGCGAGCGTTGGGGCGATTGATGCAGGTCTTCCGGTTGAGGATTTGACCGGGAGCGGCTACGAGGGGCACCCATGACAGCGTGCGCCGCTTTGTCCAAGCCAACGCGCCGCGTCAGCGTCCTTCCACCTATGGTAGGGCTATGGCGTAAACGTAGTGATCATCACTATCTGGCGCGGCCCGCCA
>NZ_JABFDP010000047.1:0-45501 GCF_013179005.1 Bradyrhizobium denitrificans
TCGAACGCTTCTTCAACAAGTTGAAGCATTTCCGCCGCATCGCGACCCGCTACGATAAGAGCGCTCGCAATTTCCTCTCCGCCGTCTTGCTCGCCTCAACCCGCCTCTGGATGCGGTTTGAGTCCACGACCTAGCGCCGGATCTGCTCTTCGGGCGGTGTCATGCCGCGGATTGTGCGGAAAAAAGGCGACACGGATCATCACAATCGTCCGGCGGATGGGTCACACGGCAGCGGCAAAGCGCCCGGCTGTGTCGGAAAGGGGGCCTTACCCTTCCAAAAATCTGCTAAGACCCTAGCTGAGATTTGATCCGACCCCGGAAGTCCGCATGAGTTCCCGCGACGACCTGCCGCCCCAAAACGATCCCTTGGCCGATGCTCAAGCCGAGACGCCCCATCATGGGCTGATGTTTCGGTTTCGAAACTATTTTCTGACCGGTCTGGTCGTCGCTGGCCCCGTCGCCATCACGCTCTACATCACCTGGTGGTTTGTGACCTGGGTGGACGGTTTGGTGCGGCCGTTCGTGCCGCTGGTTTACCGTCCCGAGACCTATCTGCCGTTCGGCGTCCCGGGCTCCGGCCTGATCGTCGCCGTGATCGGTCTCACGCTGCTCGGCTTCCTGACCGCCAACCTGATCGGCCGCACGCTCGTCGATCTCGGCGAGCGGCTGCTCGGCCGCATCCCGGCGGTGCGCGCGATCTATCGTGGCCTCAAGCAGGTGTTCGAGACGCTGTTCTCAGGCAAGGGCTCCAGCCTGCGCCGCGTCGGCCTGGTCGAGTTTCCCTCGCCCGGAATGTGGTCGATCGTGCTGATCTCGCAGCCGCCGAGCGTCGAGGTCGCGAGCCGGCTGCCCGGCGACGAGGAGCAGATCTCGGTGTTCCTGCCGTGTGCGCCGAACCCGACCACGGGCTTCTTTTTCTATCTGCCGAAGAGCAAGATCATCGAGATCGACATGAGCGCCGAGGACGCGGCGACTCTCATCATGTCGGCCGGCGTGGTGCAGCCCGGATCCGATCAGCAGAAGAAGGTCGCGGCGCTCGCCAATGTGGCCAACGCCGCGCGCATCGCCAATTCCCAGGCGCAGCCATCGGCGCGCCTGGAGCCGGAGACCGCCAAGGCCGACTGACAAGCTCGGTCGTCACGCGTCCTGCGGCACGAACACGCGCAGCCGATGCCCGTCGGGATCGAGCGCCACGAAGGTGGTGCCGAAATCCATCCGCGTTGGCGCCTGCGTAATTCGTAGGCCGCGGGCCTTCCAATCGTCGTGAAGCCTCTGGACCTCGCCGGCATCGGCCACCGTGAAGGCCACCTCGCTGCAGCCCGCCGCGCCGGCTGCAGCCGGTTCGACCGTGTGCCGCGACCACAATCCCAGCATAACGCCCTCGCGCAGCGGGAGCATCGCGAAGGTCGGTGATTGCTCGACGATCGGGCTGCCGAGCAGGCCGGCATAGAAGGTCGCGCTGCTCGGTGGGTTGTCGACATACAGGATGAGAAAGCTGAAATCGGGCATTGTCGGTCTCCAGTGTCAGCGCCGGCGGCGCCGTCTGAGCCCGCAAACTACCCGTGCCGCTGCCGGATTCTGTCAGCAGCCTGCATGGCCGCAGGTGGCGGCTTGCCGTGCGCCGGATGGACCGACGTTCATTGGGCGGCACGCTGCGCTGCATGATGATGCGCGAAAGGCACAGAGCATCCTGGTGTTCTCTCTACAACCGCAAGGTGGTGGTCCTGCAACCCGTCGCCATGGAAACATTCAGTCAACAAATGTAAGGCGTTGGGGAGGCGCGTATGAGGCCTGTGAGCAGGACGTCGTTGTTGTGTGCAGTTGCCCTCTCGGGGGCGTGTTTGCAACCATCGGGGCCCGCGTCCGCCCAAACCGCCTTCACGCGCATTCAGGCCTTCGGCGACAGCTACGCCGATACGGGCAATCTCTGGACCTTCACTGGCGGCATCGGCAAGCTGCCGCTCTATCCCACCGGGCGCTTCAGCGGCGGCACCAATTTCGTCGACACGACCTCGGCGCTGCTCGGCATCCCCCAGCTCAATTACGCCATCGGCGGCGCCACCAGCGGCACCACCAACGTGGCCGGCCCCGGCATTCCCGGCTTCTTCCAGGAATGGAGCGGATTGACCGGCTTTTCGGGCAAGATCTCGTCGACCGATCTGGTCGAGATTTCGATCGGCGGCAATGATGCGCGGGCCTATTACCGCGCCGGCGGTTCGCTCGCCGGTGCACCGGTCGCCGCCGCGGTCACCGCGCAGCAGGCGATGGCCGGCATCAACGCGCTGGTCGGCAGCGGCGCGCGCAACATCGTGTTCACGGCCGGCGATGTCAGCACGCTGCCGGAGGCGGTCGGCAACGCCAATGCGCCAGCCGGCGCGGCCTACAGCAGGACCTATAACAGCCTGATGCAGGCATCGCTCGCCGGCGTTGCGCGCTCGGGTGTGCGCGTCGAATATGTCGACACCGGGCTGATCGGCACGCTGATCCAGGCCAATCCCCAGCGCTACGGCTTCAGCAATGTCGGTGCGTGTCCGGTCGCATGCATCGGCAATCCGGCGCTGCAGAACCAATATCTGTTCTATGTCGACGGGGTGCACCTGACCTCGCACGGCTTCGAGGTGCTCGGGCAATACATCGTCAACCGCCTCAACGCGCCGCTGACCTTTGCGCCGCAGGGCGACGTGGCCTCGATCACGGCCATGGGCTTTGCCGCGACCTTGTTCGGCAAGCTCGATCAGTTCCGCGAAACCGCCGGGTTCGCGCCGTCGACGATGAATTCGTTCGCAGCCGTCACCAAGGCGCCTTACACCAAGGCGCCGCCGCTCGCGGCCATCAGCCCGTGGTCGTTCTACATGCAGGGCAATGGCGGCATCAGCGACCGGCAGGGCAATGTCGCCGCCAACGGCTTCAATCTCGACAGTGTCGGCGGCACCATCGGCGTCGAGTACCGGCTAGCGGCGAACGCATTCATCGGCACCGCCTTCGACTATTCCAATCCGAAGGCGCGGCTGTTCAACAATGCCGGCACCACCGACGCGAACTCCTATCAGTTCGGCCTGTACGGTGCCTGGGCCAGCAGCAACCTGTTTGCCGAAGGCCTCGCCACCGTCGGCCACCAGGATTATCGCAACACCCGGCCGGGCGTCGTCGACACCATCACCTCCAATCCCGGCGGCACCACCTTCGTCGCCGCCGGCAAGGCCGGCTATCTGTTCGATGCCGGCGCCGCCAAGATCGGGCCGATCGGCGGGCTGACCTATGCGCGGGCCCGCGTCGACGGCTTCACCGAGGCCGGTGATCCCGCGCTGACGCTGACCGTCGGCTCGCAGACCGCCGAGACCCTGATCGGCAGCCTCGGCGTGCAGCTGCGGACGCCGTTCCAGATGCAGGGCGCCACGATCCATCCCTATCTGAACCTGACGCTCGACGACGACATCATCGGCAATGGCCGCCTGATCCAGTACAGCGCGACCTCGGCGCCCGTGATCGTCAACAACTGGACGGTGCCGAACGGCACCTCGCACAATGTGTATGGCCGGGTCAGCGCCGGCGTGGTGGCGCCGTTCTGGAGCAATGTGGCGCTGACGGCCAACGTGTCGCGCACCATCGGCCGGAGCGGCGGTGACGACTTCTTCGGCAGCGGCGGGCTGAAGATCTCGTTCTGATTGCGGTCGGCGCAGCAGGCGCTGGGGGGCGCGGCTGCTGCGACGGTCGTGGAGGGGCAGTCCGGAAGGGCTGCCCCTCGGTTTTCGCCGGTTCAGTTTTGTCATGAGATGCGCGTAGTCTCCGCGACCGTTCTTGAAATCGGAGACAGTCCTCATGCCCCCCAGCATTGCCGTCATCGCCCCCGGCTCCATGGGCAGCGCCATCGCCGCCCGCCTCGTCGAACATGGCTGCAAGGTGCCGACCCTGCTTGAGGGACGCAGCGAGGCGACACGGAGGAGGGCCGCGGCGGCCGGCATGACCGGCGCCAGCGCGGCCGAGATCGCCGATGCGGATCTCATCCTGTCGATCGTGCCGCCGGGCGAGGCGGTGGCGCTGGCCGAGCAGCTCGCGACCGTCATCAACCGCAATTCCAGGAAGCCGCTCATCGTCGACTGCAACGCCGTCAATGTCGAGACCATCCGGCGGATCGAGGACATCGTGCTGTCGTCGGGCGCGCGCCTGGTCGATGCCGCGATCATCGGTCTGCCGCCGAAGCCCGGAACGAAAGGACCGGCGTTCTATGTGAGCGGCGACGCCGCTAGCGACATCGCCGTGCTGGGCCAGCTCGGGCTCGACCTGCGACTGATCGAAGGACCGATCGGCGCGGCCTCGGCGTTGAAGATGTCCTATGCCGGCATCAACAAGGGCCTGACGGGGCTCGGCGCGGCCATGGTGCTCGCGGCCACGCGCGCCGGCGCCGCCGACGCGCTGCGCGATGAACTCGCGCTCAGCCTGCCGCACGTCCAGGCGCGGCTCGCCAACGCGCTGCCGGACATGCTGCCAAAGGCCTATCGCTGGGTCGCCGAGATGCGCGAGATCGCGGGCTTCCTCGGCGAGGATCATCCGGCCGCGCTGATCTATGAAGGCTTTGCCCGGCTGTTCGAGCACATCGCCGCGGATGTGCAGGGGCAGGGCACCGAGGCGGCGCAACTCGTGGCCTTCGCCGAGCGGTGCAAGGCGAAGACGTAGGCTCAGCTCTCTCCACGCGTCATTGCGAGCGCAGCGGCGCAGCGAAGCAATCCAGGGCCGAGCAAGGACTCTGGATTGCGTCGCTGCGCTCGCAATGACGGCGAATTTTTACCCCGCCGTCAGCAGCGGGATCGCCTCGTCGCGTTCGTAGAGATACAGCAGGCAGCGCAGCGCGTCGCTGCGCGGGCCCTTGAGCTTGGGATCCTCTTTGAGGATCCGCAGCGCCTCGTCGCGCGCCTGCGTGATCAGCTGGGCGTGTACCTCGGGGCGGGCGATGCGATAGCCGGGCAGGCCGCTCTGGCGGATGCCGAGCACGTCGCCTTCGCCGCGCAGCTTGAGGTCCTCCTCGGCGATGCGGAAGCCGTCGGTGGTCTCGCGGATCACCGCGAGCCGCGCCTTCGACATCTGTCCGAGCGGCTCGTGATAGAGCAGGATGCAGGTCGAGGCCTCCGAGCCGCGGCCGATGCGGCCGCGCAATTGGTGGAGCTGGGCGAGACCGAAGCGCTCGGCATTCTCGATCACCATGATGGTCGCGGCCGGCACGTCGACGCCGACCTCGACCACGGTCGTCGCAACCAGGAGGCGCAGCTCATGCGCCGCGAAGCGGCCCATGACCTCGTCCTTCTCGCTGCCCTTCATCTTGCCGTGGACCAGGCCGACCTTGTCGCCGAAGCGCTCGCGCAGGCTCTCGAAGCGGTCGGTCGCATTGGTGAGATGATCGATGCCTTCGGCCTCGGATTCCTCGACCAGCGGACAGATCCAGTACACCAGCTTGCCGGCCTGCAAAGCGCGGCCGACGGCGTCGATGACCTCACCGAGCCTGGTATCGGCCACCACGCGCGTATCGATCGGCTGGCGTCCCGCCGGCTTCTCGCGCAGCTCGGAAATGTCCATGTCGCCGAAGTAAGTGAGGACCAGGGTGCGCGGGATCGGCGTCGCCGACAGCACCAGCACGTCGACGGCCTCGCCCTTGGAGGTGAGCGCCAGCCGCTCGCGCACGCCGAAGCGGTGCTGCTCGTCGACAATGGCGAGCGCCAGCGATTTGAAGATCACGTCGTCCTGGATCAGCGCGTGGGTGCCGATCAGGAGGTCGATCTCACCCGCTTCGAGCCGGCCGAGAATGTCGCGGCGCTCCTTGCCCTTCTCGCGGCCAGTCAGGATCGCGACGTTCATGCCGGCGCGCTCGGCAAGGGGCGCGATGGTCTTGGCGTGCTGGCGCGCCAGGATCTCGGTCGGCGCCATCAGCGCCGCCTGCTTGCCGGCTTCGGCGACGGCCGCGGCGGCGAGCAGCGCCACAACCGTCTTGCCCGAGCCGACATCGCCCTGCAGCAGCCGGAGCATGCGCACGGGCTTTTCGAGATCGGCCGCGATGGCGTCGAGCGCCCCGGCCTGCGAGTTGGTCAGCGCATAGGGCAGGGCGTCGATGATCTTGCGGCGCAGATGGCCGTCGCCGGCATGGCGGTTGCCGGCGGGCCGGCGCAGCTGCGCCCGCACCAGCGCCAGCGCCAACTGCCCGGCGAGCAGCTCGTCGAAGGCGAGCCGCGACCAGAACGGGTTTTCGGGCAGGATGTCGGTCAGCTCCTGCGGCCCATGCACCCGCGTCAGCGCCTCCTTCAGCGGGGGGAAGTTGCAGCGGTTGAGCACTTCGGGGCTGATCCATTCCGGCAAGTCCGGCAGCTTGGTCAGCGCCGCGGCGATCGCGCGCCGCAGGGAACCGAGCGCGAGGCCCTCGGTCAGCGGATAGACCGGGTCGATGCCGGACAGCTTGGCAAAGGCCGCTTCGTCCAGGATGGGATGGGGGTGGACGATCTGCGGCACGCCATCATACATCTGGACGGTGCCGGAGACGTAGCGCTTGGCGCCGACCGGCAGCATCTTCTCGATGTAGTCGCCCTTGGGCCGGAAGAAGGTCAGCACGACGTCGCCGGTCTCGTCGCTGGCATAAACCAGATAGGGCGCGCGGGCGTTACGCGACGGGCGGTGGCGGTCGACGGTGACCTCGAGTGTCACCACGGTTCCGACTTCGGCGTCGCGGACCTTGGGCCGGTTGCGGCGGTCGATCACGCTGGCCGGCAGGTGCAGCAGCAGGTCGACCAGGCGCGGCGTCTCGCTGCAGCTGAGCAGATAGCGCAGCAGCTTGTCCTGCTTCGGTCCGACCCCGGACAGGGTGGTGACCGGCGCAAACAGCGGATTGAGGATGGCAGGACGCATGGGGCGAACACTTAAAGCGGTTGTGGGGCGGAATAGCCGCGAATGCCAAGACATCCACCTCTTTTTGTTGCGGGCGGCCCGGCATGCCGGTTCTGCGGCCGGGGAGGGCTGACACCGGCCCCGCGCACCGCTATATCGAACCGCGCCCGGCACCGTCCGGGCTTTCGGCGTTGTACTGCAGGGATACCGCGATGACTGGGACCACCCGATCGAGCCAAGGCTTAGACGACCGCCGCAAGCGGCTTCTGTTCCGCTGCTGGCATCGCGGCACCCGCGAGATGGACCTGATCCTCGGCCGCTTCGCCGACGCCGAGATCGGCACCCTCTCCGAGGGCGAGCTGGCGGAGCTGGAGCAGCTGCTGGAAGTGCCGGACCCGGATTTCTATGCCGCCGTGACCGGTGCCCGGCCGCTGCCGCCGGAGCAGACGCCGGCGCTGTTCGCACGCATCAAGGCGTTCCGCGCGGCGGATGCCGATTGATGAAGAGCCCGGTCAAGTCGCCTGCCGAGCATCTCGCGCCGGGCCGCGCGCTGACGCTCGCCAATGTCGCCGAGGGGGCCGAGGGTCTGGTCGTCTCCGACCTCGCGCGCGCGATCGCAGCCAAGCCGAAGCCGCCGGCGGTGAGCCTCGCCGTGGTGTGCCGCGACGGCGCGCGGATGCAGCAGCTGGCACGGGCGCTCGACTTCTTCGCGCCTGACCTGCCGGTGATGCAGTTCCCGGCCTGGGACTGCCAGCCCTATGACCGCGTCTCGCCGCATGGCGGCATCCTGGCGCAGCGCGTGACGACCTTGGCGCGGCTGTCGCGGCTGGCCGGCAGCGACAAGCCGCTGATCGTGCTGACCACGGTCAATGCGATCGTGCAGCGCGTGCCGTCGCGTGACACCATGGCCGGGCAGGCGCTGTCGGTGGCGCCGGGCCATGTCGTGCCGATGAACTCGGTGGTCGCCTGGCTCGAGCACAATGGCTATGTCAGGTCGTCGACCGTGCGTGAGAGCGGCGAATATGCCGTGCGCGGCGGCATCCTCGATCTGTTCCCCGCCGGCCTCGACCAGCCGGTGCGTTTCGACTTCTTCGGCGACAGCCTGGAATCGATCCGCACCTTCGATGCCGAGACCCAGCGCACCCTGCTCGACATGCGCTCGCTCGATCTGGTGCCGGTCTCCGAATTCCAGCTCGTCACCGACACCATCCGCCGCTTCCGCATGGGCTATGTCGCCGAGTTCGGCGCGCCTGAGCGCGACGACGCGCTGTACGAGGCCGTCAGCGAAGGCCGCCGCTATCCCGGCATGGAGCACTGGCTGCCGCTGTTCCACGACAAGATGGAGACCTTGTTCGACTATCTGCCGAACACGCCGATCGTGATCGAGCCGCAGGGCGAGGACGCCGCGCGCGAACGCTTCAAGCAGATCATCGATTATTACGACGCGCGCCGCGAGGCGATGGAGCATCCCGGCGGCGGCGCGATCTACAAGCCGCTGACGGTCGACCGGCTATATCTGACATCGTCCGAATGGGCTGAGCGGCTGGAAAGCGTGCCGCTGGCGCGGATGACTCCGTTTGCCGTGCCCGAAGCGGCAGGCGTGGTCGACATCGGCGCGCGCCAGGGCCGCAATTTCGCGCCCGAGCGCAACGACGCCGCCGTCAACGTGTTCGAGGCCGTGGTGGCGCATGTGCAGGCGCTGCAATCGGTGCGCAAGAAGGTCGTGATCGCGCTGTGGAGCGAGGGCTCGCGCGACCGCATGGCCAGCATGTTGAAGGACCACAAGCTGATCCATGTCACCAGCGTCAACACCTGGCGCATGGTGCAGGCGACGCCGCGCAACGAGACCATGCTCGCGGTGCTCGGGCTGGAGACCGGCTTCGAGACCGACCAGATCGCCATCATCTCCGAGCAGGACATTCTCGGCGACCGCCTGGTGCGGCCGCGCCGGGCGAGCCGCAAGCTCGACAATTTCATCTCGGAGGTGACGAGTCTGGCCATCGGCGACATCGTCGTCCATGTCGATCACGGCATCGGCCGCTTCGTCGGCCTGCAGACGCTGGAGGTCGCCGGCGCGCCGCATGACTGTCTCGAACTGCGCTATGCCGGCGAGACCAAGCTGTATCTGCCGGTCGAGAACATCGAGCTGCTGTCGCGCTACGGCTCCGACCAGACCAGTGTCGAGCTCGACAAGCTCGGCGGCTCCGGCTGGCAGACCCGCAAGGCGAAGCTGAAGAATCGCATCCGCGAGATGGCCGGCGAGCTGATCAAGATCGCCGCCGAGCGCATGCTGCACGAGGCGCCGAAGCTGCCGGTGCAGGCCGGCCTCTACGACGAGTTCTGCGCGCGCTTCCCCTATGACGAAACCGAGGACCAGCTCACCGCGATCCAGGCGACGCTCGCCGATCTCGAGGCGGGCCGGCCGATGGACCGGCTGGTCTGCGGCGACGTCGGCTTCGGCAAGACCGAGGTGGCGCTGCGCGCCGCGTTTGCGGTGGCACTCGACGGCAAACAGGTCGCCGTGGTCGTGCCGACCACGCTGCTCGCGCGCCAGCACGCGAAGACCTTCACCGAGCGCTTCAAGGGCTTTCCGGTCAATGTCGCGCAGGCGTCGCGGCTGGTCTCGACCAAGGAGCTCAACCAGGTCAAGAAGGGGCTGGCCGACGGCTCGGTCGACATCGTCGTCGGCACCCATGCGCTGCTCGGCAAGTCGGTCAAGTTCCGCGACCTCGGCCTCGTCATCGTCGACGAGGAGCAGCATTTCGGCGTCGGCCACAAGGAGCGGCTGAAGCAGCTGCGCGCCGAGGTGCACGTGCTGACCCTGTCGGCGACGCCGATCCCGCGCACCTTGCAACTCGCTTTGACCGGCGTGCGCGAGCTGTCGATCATCGCCTCGCCGCCGGTCGATCGTCTCGCCGTGCGCACCTTCGTCGCGCCGCATGATCCCGTGATGATCCGCGAGGCGCTGCTGCGCGAGCGCTATCGCGGCGGCCAGGCGTTCTATGTCGTGCCGCGCATCGACGATCTCGCCGAGGTCAAGGAGTTCCTCGACAAGACCGTGCCGGAGATGAAGGTCGCGGTCGCGCATGGCCAGATGGCGCCGACGGTCATCGAGGACATCATCGGGGCGTTCTACGACGGCAAGTTCGACATCCTGCTGTCGACCACGATCGTCGAATCCGGCCTCGACATTCCCCGCGCCAACACGCTGATCGTGCACCGCGCCGACATGTTCGGCCTTGCGCAGCTCTATCAGCTGCGTGGCCGCGTCGGCCGCTCCAAGCTGCGCGCCTATGCGCTGTTCACGCTGCCATCGACGCACAAGATCAGTGCGCAGGCCGAGAAGCGGCTCGGCGTGCTGCAGTCGCTGGAGACACTCGGCGCCGGCTTCCAGCTCGCCAGCCACGATCTCGACATCCGCGGCGCTGGCAATCTGCTCGGCGACGAGCAGTCCGGCCACATCAAGGAGGTCGGCTTCGAGCTCTATCAGTCGATGCTGGAAGAGGCGATCGAGAACCTCAAGGCCGGCATCACCGAGCCGACGGTCGACCGCTGGTCGCCGCAGATCACGATCGGCATGCCCGTGCTGATCCCGGAGGACTACGTCTCCGATCTGTCAGTGCGGCTGTCGCTGTACCGCCGGCTGGCCGATCTCGAAACCGACGAGGAGATCGAGAATTTCGCTGCCGAGCTGCGCGACCGTTTCGGCAAGCTGCCGGACGAGACGCGCTATCTGTTCAAGGTCGCCGCGATCAAGAACTACTGCCGCAGGGCCAATGTCGAGAAGGTCGATGCCGGCCCGAAGGGCGCTGTCATCGCCTTCCGCGACAACAGCTTCGCCTATCCCGACCGCCTCGTCGCCTTCATCAAGCGCCACGGCCAGGCCGCCAAGGTGCGCCCCGACATGAAGGTGGTGTTCCTGCAGGTCTGGGAGACGCCGGAGGAACGGCTGGCCGGAACGACGGATATTCTCAAGGAGCTGGCAGAGCTCGCGGAGAAGAAGAAGGCGGCGTAGCGCCGCGTTCATCGCCGTTCGCCTGCGGGCTCTCAGCTCGGCTGGGGCCCTCGTCACCCGCCGCCGCGAGTCATAGCAGCCGCCATCCGAAATGCAGCGCAAAGCTGGCGATGAGAAAGACCGACACGATCGCGATCACGCTGACCCAGTCGGTCTCGTCGCGGGATTGTCTGTTTTGCATCGCGCAAGGCTCCGCTTCACATGATGCCTCGAGTTCCAGGTTGGATGACATCAGACGAGTAGGGCAAATGCGCGATCTCACGATGTAGGTGTTTGGCTGAGATCGTGACCACAACCGTCATTGCGAGCGCAGCGGCGCAGCGAAGCAATCCAGAGTCCCGTCCGAACACTGGATTGCTTCGCTTTGCGCTTCGCTCGCAATGATGGGGCGGGCTGTGCCGCAATCTCACGACGCCGCGCGCTGCGCCTCGTTGTAGACGCGCGCCAGCAGGGTGCGCGCGGTGTCGCCGGGCTGCAGCGCGGCGATGGTGATCGCGGGCTCGGTGCGGGCGTCGCGCTTGCCGTGGGAGGTGTGGCGCATCACGCCGGAGAGACGGCGGGCGATGGCGTGGGCCGATCGCAGGTCGGTCTCGGCGAACACGACGATGACCGAGCCGTTGTCCTCGTGGGTGCCGAAATCCATCCGCCGCATCAGCCGGCTGATGATGCGCGCGCCGTCATATTGGGCGCGCGGACTGACCGGATCGAAGGCGAAACGCGCCACGGCGAGGCTGCCGCCGCTCTTCTGGGTCTGGCTGACGGCGGTCGCGAAGTCGCGTGCGAAGGCGGTCCGGGTGAGCAGGCCGGTCTGCGGATCGAGCATGCCTCCGGCTTCGATGGCGCGCAGCGTGCGGTTGAGGCGAGCCTCGAAGGCATGCTGCCGGATCAGGGGTAGGGCGCTGGCCGCGATGTGGGCGGGAGCGCCGGCGATGATCTCGAGATTGGCGAGCTCCTGCAGCGGCGCTGGCTGGTTGGCGGTGACGACGACGGCGAGGTTGCGGAAGCGGGTGTCCTCGGCGAGAACGGCGAGGAAGGCATCGACGACGCGCGGCGAAAACCCTTCGCCGAGCACGATGCCGTCGATGTCGCGGCTCGACAGATGCTTGGCCGCGGCTTCGATGCTCAGCGCGCCGACGACGGCCATGCGCTCGCCGAGCGCCACCGACAGCCCGGGAAGCGAGCCGCCGCGGCCGAGCAGCAGCACCGTCGCATCGCTGAGCGGGTCGGTGTCCGGCATCGTGGCGTCCGGCGCCTTCTTCTCGTCGAGCCGCCGCAGCACCGTCGTGTGCAGCGTGCGGACGCGCAACGCAGCGCGCAGTCGCGCCAGCAGGCGGTCGGTGTTGTCGCTGCCATGCAGGGGAATGGCGTTGTCGGGCAGGGTCGTCTCGCCCGGCGCGATCGCGATCAGCGGAACATAGGGCTTGCGCGCGTCCAGATGCTGCGAGACCGCGCGCATCTCGCTCGCATCGGCGTCCTCCATCACGGCCAGCACGGCGGCCGGTTGAACGCGGGAGATGATCCCGGCCGCAGCGTCCCAGCGCGCTTCCATCGTCGGCAGGATTTGCGCCGCATCGAGGGCCGCAGTCAGTGAAGGCCGCGAAGACCGGGAGACGATGAGGAGCGGGCCGTGTTGGGACATCCAGGAAACTCAGGATACGCTGATGACAACGTGCGATCCTAGGTCTCCGACGTTAACGCGGCGTCAACACTGTTCCGAGTGGCGAGGCCGCGCAAATACAACTCATGACGCGGCATGAGTTGCCGCCTCCATGAGTCGCCGCCGGTTTGATTGGCTGCCTCGATGCAGCGACCGTTGAGCGCCTCGCAGAGCCGCAATGGCTGTGTCAACCGGACTGATTGGCGCGGTCGCGAAACGCCTCGACCATCAGCGGATTGAGTCCGAGTTCGGCAAGTGCGTCGCGGGCTCGCGCATTGTCCATCGCGCGTCCGGCGAGCCGGTGACCGCTGAGCCGATCGGGCAAAGCCGTCAGCAGCGCGCCCTGGCCGAGCCGGCGCGACCATTCGTGCAGGTCCTGGGCGAGGAAGCGGTAGCCGCCCACGGCCATGACGCCGGCGGGAGGCGCGGTGATCGAGATGGTGTCATGGGCGCGGTCGAGCCTGACGGCATATTCGGTATCGACATAGTCGCGCGGCGGTGCCGGCATCAGTGAATCGCTCGGCGGTGGCGCCGGCGCATAGGCGGCGACCACGACCATCGGTCCGCGCAGTCCCAGCGTGCCCTTCGGCGTGACCAGGATCTCGCCGGCGATCGACGAGCCCGGCTGCTCGCGCGGGGCACCCTGGCGGCCGGGCTTGACGGGACCGGGATTGCCGTCGGCCGCGGTGCGGCGCACTGCGAACAATCCGGCCTCGCCGAACAGATAGACGTCCGAGAACTCGATCTCGCGCGTCTTCCAGGCCGGGCTCGAGGCGACCTGTTCCGGTGCCCGCCAGAGGCCGAGCACATAGCGCAGGTTGGGCAGGCGGCCGGCGAGGTCGCTGCCGTCGAGGCGCAGCACGAGCTGCGCCGGCGCAATCAGCGTGTCGCACGCGAGTTCGGCGAGCTGCTGCTCCAGCACCTCGGCATCGAAGGGGTGATGCAGGGCCAGGCTGCCGCCCGACAGCAGCCAGGTGACCACCGAGGCGGCGAGACCGGCGAAGGACGAGGGCAGGAAGGCCGACATCATGTTCACGCCTTGGGGCAGATCGCTCTCCAAGGAGATGGCCAGCCCACCGGCGATCAGGCTCAGATGGCTGCGCGGCACGGCGCGGAAGCCGTCGGCGGTGACATCGAACGATACGATCGCGGCCTTGCGACCGTCCGGCATCACGCCGCGCGTCGATTGCGACGGTTTGGCGATGGATTGGTCGAGCGAGAACATGCCCTCGGGCAGATCATTGCCGAAGCCGCAGACGTGCCGGATCGAGAACGCCTCCGCCGCGGCATGCATCGCGAGGTCAGCATGGATGACGCCATCGATCTTGGACATCGTCACGATCGCCCGCGCGCTGGTGCGGTTCAAGGCGGCGACCAGTTCGGCCTGCCGCCAGAGCAGCGGAAACACAGCGACCACGAGGCCGGCGCGATGCGCCGCCAGCACCGTCAGCACAAACTCGATGGTGTTGGGCAACTGCACGGCAATCACCGAGTGCGGCGGCAGGCCGGCATCGATGAAATGCGCCGCCAGCGCCGAGATCACGCGGTCGGCCTCCGCATAGGTCAGGCGCATCGGCGCCCGCCCGGTGATCCGCTGCTTGTTGATCGGATCGACCAACGCAATCGCGTCCGGCTTGCGCGCCAGAATGCGTTGAAACAACGCGTCAAGCGTCGGCGACGTATTGGCCTGGTTCACCTGCTGCCCCGTGCTTTCCCGGATCCGGCGTCGACCAACTGCCCCGGTTGGTCATTTGGTTGCCGGCTCCGGCCGCTGCCACCAGCTTTCCGGGAGCGCTCCCGTCAAGGCTGTCCTGTCTGGTCGTTCTATCCGATTCCACCGCGCAATCCATTCCTCGGCGGCGTTGAGCACTGGAATAGCGTAGAAGCCAGCCATCAGGGTACGGTCCAATGCGCGGACCGTCGAGATAAATTCCGGCCTGTCGCGAGCCCGCAACAGCGCCGCGATCATGGCGTCGATGGCAGGGTCCTTGGCGCCCATGTAGTTTCGGGTTCCGGTCCTGTCGGCTGCCTCGCTGCCCCAATAGAACGCCTGCTCGTTGCCCGGCGACAGCGATTGATCCCACCTGTTCTGGATCATGTCGAACGCGAAGCTGAGCCGACGCTGGTCGAATTGCACGGGGTCGACAACCCTGATCGCCGCGTTGATGCCGGCGCGCTTGAGACTGCCGGCATAGGCGAGCGCGATGCGTTCCTGGTCCCGTGTGGTGACAAGGATCTCGAATGCGAGCGGCTGCCGGGTCGTCCGGTGCCGCAGCACCGTGCCGTCGAAGCCGTAGCCGGCCTCTTCCAGGAGATCGAGCGCGGCCTTGAGCGCGGTGCGATCGCGGCCCGATCCGTCGGTCACCGGCAGGCGGTAGCTGCCGTCCATGATGTCGGGCGGTATCCGGGCCGTGAACGGCTTCAAGAGCTCGCGCTCCGTGGCGTCTGCGGCGCGTCCATAGGCCGAGAGCTCGGAGCCAGCGAAATAGCCGCCGCTCCGCCGGTAGAGGCCGAAGAAGTAGTTGCGGTTGATCCATTCGAAATCGAACAGGAGGGTCAATGCACGCCGCACCTTGATGTCGGCGAACACCGGCCGGCGCGTGTTGAACACCAGGAACTGCGACGGTTGCGGCATGCCGGAGGTGACACTGTCGCGGATGATTTCGCCGTCGCGGGCCGCCGGGAAATCATAGCCGTCGTGCCAGCGCAGCGGCTCGTTCTCGACGCGGACATCGTAGAGCCCGCGTTTGAAGGCTTCGAACTGCCCATTGGCCTCGCGATAATAGTCCAGCCGGATCTCGTCGAAGTTCCACAATCCCCGATTGATCGGCAGGTCGCGGCCCCAATAATCCGGATTGCGGGTCAGGGTGACGCTTGCGCCCGGCCGGACCGCGGTGACGCGGTAGGGGCCGGAGCCGACCGGGGCCGCCATCGACGTGTCCTCGAAGGTCGCGACATCGGTGGCGTGCTTCGGCAGGATCGGCATCAGGCCGAGGATCAGCGGCAGTTCGCGATCGGCGACGCCGCCGAAGTCGAACCGGATCGTGAGCGGATCGAGCACCTCGACCTTGGCCACCTTGCCGTAGAACTGCCGGTGGTTCGGCCGGCCATGCTCACGCAGCAGGTTCCAGGAGAATGACACGTCGTCGGCCAGCACGGGCTGCCCGTCGGAAAAACGGGCGCGCGGATCCAGCCGGAAGGTGACATAGGTGCGCTCGTCGTCGGTCTCGACGGTTCGCGCGAGCAGTCCATACAGGGTGAACGGCTCGTCATTGCCGCGGGTCAGCAGGCTCTCGAACACATGGGTGCGGATTTGTTGCACCGCAACGCCGCGCACGATGAAGGGATTGAGGCTGTCGAAGGTGCCAAGCAGGCCCCAAACCAGCCGGCCACCCTTAGGCGCTTGCGGATTCACATAGGGCAAGTGCTGGAAGTCGGCCGGCAAAGCCGGGCTGCCGTGCATCGCGATCGCCGAACTTTCCGAGGCTGTTGCGGCGAAGCCGTGGACGGACAGCGACAGCGCCATGACCACGGCACAGCGGCGCAGCGCCATGCGGGAGAGGCGCTGCAACCTTGGGAACAGGGCACAAGCATCTGATTCGAAATGGGGCACAACAGGCTTTTAACACAGGCCCGTAAGCGCTAGACCGCAGCAACGTCGTGGTCTCGCGGCATTGATCTTTCCGCATACCGCGTTATGAAAGCGGGCGATTAAGCTGGGCGGCAACGCCTGTCACTTAACCGCCTCATTTCCTGAGGAGACAGCCGCTTCAACGGCTTGGTGTGGCGCCTTTGGCGGTCTCGGGCGCTGCCGTTCAGAAAGGGTTTTCCGCAATGAATTTCCGTGACTTGGCCTCGTCGGTTGGGCCGCGTGGGCGGCTCATCGCCCTGCTGGCGGTCACCGCGCTGGCTGTTCCCTTCGCTTCGGCTGCGCAAGCACAGGCTCCGGCGCCTGCTGCGCCCAAGGCGAAGGCTCCCGCTGCCGCTCCAAAAGGTCCCGCTCCGGCCGCGCAGGCCCCTGCCACGCCTCCCGCCGGCGGCCAGCCGCAGCAGGCCCAGCAGGAGATGCCGCAGCTGATCTACGCGCCCTGGACCAAGTTCTGCCTGAAGGGGCAGGACGCCAACGCCAAGCAGGTCTGCTTCATCGGCAAGGACGGCCGCATCGAGTCCGGTCAGCCGGTGGTTGCAGCCGTGATCATCGAGCCCGAGGGCGAGCCGCGCAAGATCCTGCGCGTGACCCTGCCGCTCGGCATGCAGCTGCAGCCGGGCACCCGTATCGCGGTCGACACCGGCAACCCGATCGACGGCAAATATGTCATCTGCTTCCAGAACGGCTGCATGTCCGACTATGAGGCGACGCCGGATTTCGTGAACAGCCTGAAGAAGGGCCAGACCCTCTACGTGCAAGCGATCAACTCGAACGGCACCGCGCTGACGCTGCCGCTGCCGCTGCAGGAGGGCAACAGCAGCTTCGCCAAGGCCTATGACGGTCCGCCGACCGACCCGAAGGAGTTCGAGAAGACCCAGCAGAAGCTGCAGGAAGAGCTGCAGAAGCGCGCCGAGGAGCAGCGCAAGAAGCTGGAGCAGACCCAGGGCGCCCAGCCCCAGCCGCAGGCGAAACAGTAACGCGGGCCTCGCCCCGACATTCCGAAAAACAAAAGGCGCTCCGAGGGGAGCGCCTTTTTTGTTCGGATCGTTCGGCGGGAGCGGGCTCTGATAGAGGCTGCTGAAATGCTTCGCGCGCCGTCGCCTCGTGCCGCTCAGTTCAACAGCGGGTTGCGCGGACGGTAGCCGCCGGACTTGTCCTTGATGAAGATCTCGGCAACCTGGGAGTGCCGGATCGGCTCGCCGGAATCGTCCGGAACCAGGTTCTGCTCGGAGACATAGGCGACGTATTCGGACTCAGCGTTCTCCGCCAGCAAATGGTAGAAGGGCTGATCCTTGTGCGGGCGAACCTCTTCGGGGATCGACAGCCACCATTCCTCGGTGTTGTTGAACTCCGGATCGATGTCAAAGATCACGCCACGGAACGAGAACACCCGGTGCCGGACGATCTGACCGATCTGAAATTTGGCGGTTCGCGCTTTGATCATTCTTGTCGAATAGACCAGGATTGAGGCTGATGCTAGTGCCCGGAAGGCGGATTTAATCTAGACCGCCGCCGATTCGGCGGCCAGCCGCCGCTCCCGCATCCCAGGCCCGCGACGGGTCACCTTCCGAGCGCCATGTTCGACATTCTCAATCTGGCCTTGCCCTATTTCGGCGTTGTTTTCATAGGGTTCGCCTGCGGTAAATGGAAGAAGCTGCCCGAATCCGGGCTGGCCTGGATGAACTTCTTCCTGCTCTACGTGTCGCTGCCAGCCTTGATGTTCAACCTGATCGCGCGCACGCCGTTTGCGGAGCTGAGCAACCCACCATTCCTGGTTGCAACGACGCTCGCCACCATGCTCACTTTCAGCCTGGCGCTGCTGCTCGGCAAGCTGATCGGCCGGCTGTCGCTGCGCGAGGCGACCATGGCGGGGCTCGCCGGCGGCTATGGGAACATCGGTTACATGGGGCCGGGACTGGCGCTGTCGGTGCTCGGCGCCAAGGCCGCGGCGCCGACGGCGCTGATCTTCTGCTGCGACAGCATCTTCCTGTTCTCAATCGTGCCGCTGCTGGTGGAACTGACCGAGCGCGACCATGCCTCGGTGGCGCATGCGCTGCGCACGGTGCTGCGCCAGATTGTGCAGAACCCGCTGATCATGGCGACCGCGGCCGGCATCCTGGCGGCGGCGCTGCAGTTGCATCCGCCGACGGTGTTCGATCGCATCCTGCAATTCCTGCAGAACGCCGCGGCGCCGACGGCGCTGTTTGCCCTGGGCGTGACCGTGGCCCTGCGGCCGTTCGAGCGGCTGCCCTGGGAGGTGCCGGTGCTTACCCTCGTGAAGCTCGTGGTCCACCCGCTGCTGTCGTTCGGGCTGATGCTGCTGTTCGGGCCGTTCGCGCAGCCCTGGGCGGCCACGGCCGTCCTGATGGCGGCGCTGCCGCCGGCGCTCAATGTGTTCGTGATCGCGCGCCAGCATGACAGTTGGATCGAGCCGGCCTCGTCAGCGGTGCTGATCGGCACCTTCGCCTCGGTGGTCACGCTGACCACCGTGATGTGGCTGATCCAGAGCGGCCGGCTGGTGTTTCCCTGAGGCCGGTGCTCAGCCCGCTTTGCGCGCGTTGCGCCAGGACGGCGCCAGTCCCTCGCGCATCGCCAGCCGCCGCAACGGACCGAAGCCGCCGATCAGATGCATGCCGACCGCACGCAGCGACTGCATCGGCACGAGATCGCTGAGCAGCGAGCGGTTGGCGACGTCGATGACGAAGGTGCGGCTCAGGATGTCGGCGCGGCGCGCCGCGCCATAGCGGGCGATCACCTGGGGCGCGCCGAGATCCTCGCCGGCTGCTTTCGCCTTGCTCACGACAGACGCGAGATCGATGCCGTCGCGCAGTCCGAGATTCAATCCCTGCGCGCCGATCGGGGGCACCACATGGGCGGCCTCGCCGATCAAGGCGACGCGGTTCTGGGCGTAGCGCTGCGGCCGCTCGATCGCGAGCGGGAACAGATGGCGGCCAGGCTCGACATGAACGCGACCGAAGATCGAATGCGATTGCCGCTCGGCGGCCGCGGACAGCGCGTCGTCGTCGAGCGCGTAAAGCCGCTCCGCCTCCTTCGGCGCCGCGACCCAGACGACGCTGCAGCGGTCGCCGGGCAGGGGCACGAACACGCAGGGGCCCTGCGGCGTATGGAATTCGGTCGAGACCTCATGGTGCGGACGCGCATGGGTGATGTTGAAGGTCAGCGCCGCCTGTTGCAGCGTCCTCCGGCTCACACCGATGCCGGCCGCCTCGCGGCACAGCGAATGCCGCCCGTCGGCCCCGACCACCAGCTGCGCCGTCAGGCTGCGTCCGGAGCTCGTGGTGACTGTGACGGCATTGGCATCGCAACGCACGCTCTCGGCGTCCTCCGCGATCCGCGACAGCTGGTCGATGTCAGCCGCCCGCCGCTCCAGCGCGTCGACCAGGACGGCATTGGCGATGTTGTAGCCGAACACGTCCAGACCGATCTCGCTCGCAACGAAGCGCACTTCAGGCGCGCGGATCAGCCGGCCGGTATCATCGACGAGCCGCATCGCCTTGAGGCCGGCGGCGCGATCGCGGCACAACGGCCAGACGCCGAGCTCGTCGAGAAAGTCGACGGAGCCGCCGAGCAGGGCCGTTGTGCGATTGTCCGCATAGGGCGCCTGACGGGCCACGAGCGCCGTGCGCGCCCCGGTTTGCGACAGGGCGATGGCAGCCGCTAGTCCCGCGGGGCCGCCGCCGACGACGATGACATCGAAGCTGGCTTCTGTGTTGGTCATGGTGGAACATTTGACGTTCCCGCCGGCCTTTTTCAAGGGCACTGCGCGGCGCATGGTCGCAATCGCCGATATGCAATCGGCTCCGATTCCTGATAGCAGTGGACCGGCATGGATCAGGTCAGACCCGAGGGCGCAGTATCAGTCACGCCGGCGCACCGCGCTGCCGCGTTCTCGGTGCATGTGTTCACCGCGCTCGGCGCCGGCGTGGCGCTGCTCGCGATGTTGCAAGCCGTTCGCGAGCATTGGACGGCGATGTTCTGGTGGCTCGGCGTGGCGCTGATCATCGATGGCATCGACGGGCCGCTGGCGCGCTGGCTCGACGTCGCCAATGTCCAGCCGGACTGGTCGGGGGACGTGCTCGATCTCGTGGTTGACTTCACGACCTATGTGTTCGTGCCGGCCTATGCGATCACCGCCAGCGGCATGCTGCTGCCGCTGGCTGCGCCCGTGATCGGGGTCGCCATCGCGGTGACCGGCGCGCTGTATTTCGCCGACCGCCGCATGAAGAGCGCCGACAATCATTTTCGCGGCTTCCCGGGCCTGTGGAATATCGCCGCGTTCTATTTGTTCCTGCTGCATCCGCCGCCGCTGCTCGGCACGCTCGGCCTCGCGATCCTGATCGCGCTGACCTTCGTGCCGTTTCACGTCATCCATCCCGTGCGCGTCGCGCGGCTGCGCTGGCTGACATTGCCGCTGATCGCGCTCTGGGCCGTTCTGGTGATCGATGTGCTGGCGGAGAATTTCACCGTGAGCCCGATCGTGACGGCACTGCTGTGCGCGATCGGCCTCTACATCGTGGCGAGCGACTCCGCGATCCGTCTGTTGAGATCCCTGAAAGCATGATCGACCTCCTGACCAGCCCCGAAGCCTGGGCCGCGCTGCTGACATTGACGGCGCTTGAAATCGTTCTCGGCATCGACAATGTGATCTTCCTGTCGGTGATCACCTCGCGCATCCCGCAACCGCAGGCGACGCGCGCGCGGCAGATCGGGCTGGCGCTGGCGCTGATCTTCCGCATCCTGCTGCTCAGCGTGCTGGTCTGGCTGATCGGCCTCACCCAGCCGGTGTTCTCGATCGGCGGTCTCGGCTTCTCCTGGCGCGACATCATCCTGATCGCCGGCGGCCTGTTCCTGATCGCCAAGGCGACGCATGAGATCCATGCCGAGGTCGAGGCGCGCGAGGAGGAGGGGCCGCAGACCGGGGGCGCCAACAAGTTCTTCTGGGTGATCCTGCAGATCATCGTGATCGATCTGGTGTTCTCGCTGGACTCGATCATCACCGCGATCGGCATGGCCCAGGATCTCGAGATCATGATCGCCGCGGTCATTATCGCCGTCATCATCATGTACGTCTCCTCGGGACCGGTCGCCCGTTTCGTGGCGAACCATCCGACCACCAAGATGCTGGCGCTCGCCTTCCTGGTCCTCATCGGCGTCGCGCTGGTTGCTGACGGCTTCGAGTTCCACATTCCGCGCGGCTACATCTATTTCGCCATCGTCTTCGCGCTCGCGGTCGAGGCCTTCAACGTGTTGGCCTCGCGCAACCGCAGGAAGCGCAAGGGCTGAGTTGACAAGGACCGCGTGATCGCCTTGGCTTTTGCCTGCGGCTGCGCCTCGAGCGCCGGCTGCGGTCAGGCTCCTTCGACGAGCCGGATGTCCGACGAGAATCAGGTAATTGTCGAAGGGTCTTGGCCGGCTCCCAAAAGTTGGCCAAGCGGGCCTGGAGGGGAGATCGCGGGATGGCGAAGGCGGTGCGCGTGCACAAGGTGGGAGGCCCCGAGGCGCTGGTCTATGAGCCGGTCGATCTCGCCGCCCCCGGTCCGGGCGAGGTCCGCATCCGCCAGCATGCGATCGGATTGAACTTCATCGACGTCTATTACCGCACCGGCCTGTACAAGGCGCCGGGCCTGCCCTTCATCGCCGGCAATGAGGCGGCCGGCGAGGTGATCGCCGTCGGGCCGGGCGTGACGCATTTCCATCCCGGCGATCGCGTCGCCTACTACGAAAATCTCGGCGGCTACGCCACCGAGCGCAACATCGCCTGGCAGCGCCTGGTCAAGCTGCCCGACCACATCACCTATGAGCAGGGCGCGGTGCTGATGCTCAAGGGTTTGACGGTGTGGTATCTGCTGCACAAGACCTTCAAGGTCGAGCCGCATCATCGCGTGCTGATCCATGCGGCGGCCGGCGGGATCGGCCTGTTGGCCTGCCAATGGGCGCGGGCGCTCGGCGCCCATGTCATCGGGACCGTCGGCTCCAGGGCCAAGGCCGACCTGGCGCTCGCCAACGGCTGCGATCACGTCATCCTCTACAACGAGGAGGACTTCGTCGCCCGGGTCAAGCAGATCAGCCGCGGCGAATTGTGCGACGTGGTCTATGACGGCGTCGGCAAGTCGACCTTCCCCGGCTCGTTGTCCTGCCTGAAGCCGCGCGGCCTGTTCGTCAGCTTCGGCAACGCCTCCGGACCGGTGCCGCCATTCTCGATCGCGGAGCTCAACAGCCACGGCTCGTTATTCGCGACCCGTCCGAAGCTCAACGACTATGTCGGAAAGCGATCGGAATTGCTGGAAGGCGCGGACACGCTGTTCGCGGCGGTCATCAGCGGCAAGCTGCACGTTCCGATCAATCACGCTTATGCGCTGAAGGATGCGGCCAAGGCGCATGCCGATCTGGAAAGCCGCGCCACGACCGGAGCCTCGATCCTCAAGCCGTGACGAGCCAGAGCATGATCCGGAAAAGTGGAAACCGGTTTTCCGAAAAGATCATGCTCAAACAAAGAGGAAAGATCATGATGCGTTTCCATGGACACGCATCATGATCTAGCTCTCGTCGCCGGCCGGCGCACCGCCGTCGGCGGCGCGGCTCCAGAGCATCGCATTGGCCTGGCCGGCCGGCGGCTGTTCGATCCGGGCGGGGGCGAGGCTGTCCTTGCCATCGCGCCAGGCGCGCTCGCGCGCGGGGTCGTCGAGGGCCAGCGCAAGGCCCTGGTTCAATTCATAAAGATCGGCAGCAAGGCCAGCCTCCGCGAGGGCTGACCGCAGCGCATCCTGGATCAAGCCGCGCAAGGCGATATGAGGTGCCGACACCGGGACATCCACGTCGCGTCCGGCCATGGCTTGGTTGCAGGCGCGTCGGTCGAACGAGGCGTGGCCGCGGCAGGCCAGCGGACGGGCGGGGTGGATGATGCAGGCGCCGCGCACCACGAAGGGGCAGGGTTCGCGCAGCTTCATCCGCTCGACCTCGTCCAAGCCGCGCGTGGTGCGGTTGGCGAGTTGCACGCGTCGGGACAGGAGGCCGAGGGCCGTCCTCGGCGCCCGCTGATCAATCTGCCTGATGTAGCGCGCCAGCAGAAAGATCTCCGGCGCGGTGGCCGTGACGCGCAGCGCGCAGCAAGACGGGCATCCCTTGTCGCAGGCCAGCACAGGCAGATCGGCCGACTGGACGCCGATATTGGCCTCGAACAGGTTGAACGCCTGCTCGGTCAATGTCTCGACAGCGGCACCCGATCCGGGCCGGCTGGCCAGCAGCGTGCGGAAGGTCTGTTGCAGTTCTCCGAAGATCGATCGCGCCACCGCGGTACTCCCATGGCCAGAACAGATCCAATCGACCGCGGCGCACCCGGCGCGCCGCGGTCAAGAGGGCGAGGCAGAGAGGACGCTCGCTGCCTCATCCGGAGAGAGCCGATGTCAGCCAGCGACGTCCGTGAGGATCGCCTCGAAGCAGGGGCGGGGAATGCGGAAGAAGCCGCGGCCGCCGGCAAAGGTCTGGTAATGCGGACGCGCCATGTCGAGCAGCCGCTCATACCATTGGCTGGCGGTCAGACTGGCGGGCTTCTCGCCGATCGAATTGATGTCCGAATTCGGGAAGAAGCGGACGTGGATCAGCACCTCTTCGGTCGCTGCAGCGGGGGCGATGTGGCTCCTTGGAGCTTCGACGGGCAGCACCCGAGCCAGATTGTCTCTCGCCATTCTTGCATCTCCTTCTGTCGTGCCGACCTCGTTGTCGGCGGAATGATCATCAGCTTGGTCCCGGCAAGCCTCTTCCTCCGAGCTGATCACATCCCGTACAACGCTATATCCATACGAATATAACGTATGTCATCGGATCGCAGGTGTTTGGCGCAAGCAGGATCGTTTTTCTGCAGCGGCGCTGTCTTTGATTTAGGTCAACCGCCGCCGATCCTGGATCCTCCGGATCTGCCTCATCTATGGGCAGGCGAGATGCAGTCTCCACCGTCGGACGGGGAGACTGCGTCGACCTCGATCGATCACGCGACGCAGCGTGCGGCGCCGAGCTTGGTCAGAATGCCGTCCAGGGTCTCGATCATGGCCGCGATCTCGTCGCGCGTGACGTTCAGAGCCGGCATGAAGCGCAGCGTGTCGGCGCGCGGCGCGTTCAAGAGCAGGCCGAGCCCGAAGGCCTCGGCGACGATCGACGGCGCGATCGGCCTGACCACATCGAGCGCGAGCAGCAGGCCGCGGCCGCGCACCTCGCCAAGCCCGTGCCGGGCCGAGAGCCGCTGCAGCTCGCTTTCGAGATAGATCCCGCTATCGGCAACGGCTTTCAGAAATGACGGCGTCTCGATCATGTCCAGCACGGCAAGCCCGGCGGCGCACATCAGCGGATTGCCGTTGAAGGTGCCACCCTGGTCGCCATGCGCGAAGCAGGAGGCCTCGTTGGTGGCCAGCAGCGCCGCCAGCGGGACGCCGCCGCCGATGCCTTTGCCGAGCGTCATGATGTCCGGAACGATATCGGCATGCTCATAGCCGAAGAGTTTGCCGGTCCGGCCCATGCCGGTCTGGATCTCGTCGACGATCAGCAGCAGGCCATGCTGCGTGGTCAGGGCGCGCAATTGCTGCAGGAATCCGGTCATCGCAGGCCATACGCCGGCTTCGCCCTGGATCGGCTCCAGCATGATCGCGACGGTCTTGTCAGACATCAGCGCCTCGACCGAGGCGATGTCGTTCAGGCGCGCCTTGGCAAAGCCCGGGACTTTCGGCTCGAACAGCGGTTCGAACGCCTTCTTGCCGGATGCAGACATCGTCGCCAGCGTACGGCCGTGAAAACCACCCTCGAAGGTGATGATCTCATGCGCGCCGTTCTTACGCAGCGCGCCATATTTGCGCGCAAGCTTGATCGCGCCCTCATTGGCCTCGGCGCCCGAATTGGTGAAGAAGACCTGATCGAAGCAGGAGCGGTCGACCAGGGCCTTGGCCAGCTTCAGGCTGGTCTCATTGAAATAGGCCGGGCTCGGCGTGATCAGCCGCGCCGCCTGGTCGGCAAGCGCCTTGGCCAACTCGGGCGGCGCATGGCCCAGTGCGTTCACGGCCCAGCCCTGGATGAAATCCAGATAGCGCTTGCCGGTATCGTCCCACAGCCAGGAGCCTTTGCCCTGGACGAAGACGGTACGCGGACGGGCCGTGATCTCCATCAGAGCGTCGAACGGATGAGAGGCGGTCAGCATGTTCAGTCTCCTATGCTCAGGGGGAAACGGCGGCCAAAAAGCGAGAAGGCCGCTCCTTGCGGGAGCGGCCTTCTCGAAAAACGGAAGCTGATGCGCGAGCTGATCAGCAACGTCTTCGGACACGGCGCGCCCCGGCCTCGTCACGGCGGTGACGGCGGCAAACGGCGGCGCGGCGGCTGGTCCGGTTGAAGATCATGCGGCGGGCCATACAGGCAAATTGTCACCGGTGTCAAGGCGGGGGAACGTCGAGCCGGACGACACAACGCAAGACAGGCCCGATCGAACGGAGAAGCAGGACTTACCGCAGGCCGCTCGGCCAAGCTTAGTTCAAACTTTACCAAACATTTAGCGACTGCCTCTACCGTGCAGGATACTCTGAAATGGAAAGCGCTCAGGACGAGCGATGTCGAAACCTCATCTCACGATCGCCGATGAAGTGCAGGCGGCGATTGCCACCGGCTCAGCCGAACGCTGCTCAGTGGTGGCCGAGCGGGTCGCGTCCCTGTTCATCGCCTCGGCAGGCAACATGGATATCGAGCAGCATGCGCTGTTCGCAGACGTTTTCGAGCGCCTCGTCAACACGATCGAGCTGCGTGCGCTCGCCGATGTCAGCGCACGGATCGCGCTCGCCGAGCTCAGCGCGCAGCTTGCGCCGGTGCCTCAAGCGCCCGTCGCGGTGATCCGGCGGCTTGCCCGTCATGAGGATATTGCCGTTGCCGAGCCGGTGCTCGCGGAGTCGCCGCGGTTGAGCAACGCGGATCTCATCGAGATCGCGAACACCCGCAGCGAACAGCATCTGATCGCGATAGCCGGCCGCTGGTGGCTGCAGGAAGTCGTCACCGATGCCTTGCTGGGGCGGCGTTTTCCCAGCGTGAGCCGCAAGCTGATGAAGAATCCCGGCGCGCGGATCTCCGCGGCTGGCTTTTCCATCATCCTGTCCCAGGCGATCAACGATCCGGAGCTCACGATCGCCACCGGCATACGCGCCGATCTGCCGGCCGGGTTGCGCAGGACGCTGTTGCAGAGCGCGACCGAGGCGGTCAAAGCCCGCCTTCTCGCGTCGGCGCCGCCGCATCTCTATGAGGAAATCCGAAGCGCGATTGCGGCCGCCGCCGCCGGCGCTGAGCGGGACATGGCGCGACAACGCGATTTCGGCAGCGCCAAAGCGGCGTTCGGGCAGCTGCGGCAGACCGGCAGGCTGAACGAGACCATGCTGCTCGATTTCGCCAGGCAGCGCCGCTACGTGGAGACGACAGCGGCGATTGCGGAGCTCGCAAAATGCAGCATCGATCTGGTGCGGCCGCTGATGCAGAGCCTGCGCAGCGATGGCATTCTCGTTCCCTGCAAGGCGGCGGGACTGAGCTGGGACACGGTGGTGGCCATTCTCGACAGCCGCTTCGTCTCGGGCGCGACGCCGCCTGACGAACTCGCCAAGCTCAAGACCAAATACCGTGCGCTGACCGCCGACGAGGCCCAGCGCACGCTCAATTTGTGGAATGTCAGGACAGCGGCCCCGGCCAAGTCGATTTAAGGCGCAAATCTTTTTGAGGCGATCGTCCCGTCGCCGCCAGTTGCTTGGCGACGATCAGAAGCCGGCGACCGTACCGTGCAGGTCATATTCGTCAGCGCGCTCGATCCTGGCCGTGACGATCTCGCCGACGCGAAGGGGACGGCGGCTGGAGACGTAGACCGAGCCGTCGATCTCCGGAGCGTCAGCCTTGGAACGGCCCTTGGCCACGGTCGGACCGACCTCGTCGATGATGATCTGCTGGCGGGTTCCGACCTTGCGCTTGAGGCGACGCGCCGAGATCTTCTGCTGGCGCGCCATCAACGCGTTCCAGCGCTCCTGCTTGACTTCGTCCGGAACCTGATCGGGCAGGGCGTTGGACGTCGCCCCCGCCACCGGCTCGTATTTGAAGCAGCCGAGACGATCGATCTCGGCCTCGTCGAGCCAATCGAGCAGGTAGGCGAAGTCCGCATCGGTTTCGCCGGGAAAGCCGACAATGAAGGTCGAGCGCAACGCCAGATCCGGACAGGCCGCCCGCCAGCTCCTGATGCGATCCAGCGTCTTGTCCTGAGCGGCCGGCCGGCGCATCGCCTTGAGGACATTGGGGCTGGCATGCTGGAAGGGAATGTCGAGATAGGGCAGCACACGGCCCTCGGCCATCAGCCCGACGACCTCGTCGACATGCGGGTAGGGATAGACGTAGTGCAGCCGGACCCAGGCGCCGAGTTCGCCGAGCTCGCGGGCGAGGTCCAGGAAGCGCGCTCTGACGCTGCGGTCCTTCCAGCTGCTCTCGGCATATTTCAGGTCCAGCCCGTAGGCCGAGGTATCCTGGGAGATCACCAGGAGCTCCTTGACACCGGCGGCCACCAGACGTTCGGCCTCGCGCAGCACGTCGGCGGCGGGTCGGGACACGAGATCGCCACGCAGTTTCGGGATGATGCAGAAGGTGCAGCGGTTGTTGCAGCCCTCGGAAATTTTCAGATAGGCGTAATGACGAGGCGTCAGCTTGATGCCCTGCGGGGGAACCAGGTCCAGATGAGGGTTGTGGATCGGCGGCGACGCCCGGTGAACGGCCTCGAGCACGCTCTCGTACTGCTGGGGCCCGGTGATCGACAGCACGCCCGGATAGGCCTGTTCGATCTGTTCGGGTTCGGCGCCCATGCAGCCGGTGACGATGACCTTGCCGTTCTCGGCCATGGCCGAGCCGATCGCAGACAGCGATTCCTGCTTGGCGCTATCCAGGAAGCCGCAGGTGTTGACGATCACGACGTCGGCGCCGTCATGTTTGCGGGCCAGCTCATAGCCCTCCGCCCGAAGCCGGGTGATGATGCGCTCGGAATCGACCAGCGCCTTTGGACATCCGAGCGAAACAAAGCTGATCTTGGGCGCGGAACCCTGCTGCATCTTGGAACTGCCTGATGGGATAAGCGTCAGCTAGTCCGAATTACCCAGAAAGACAAGGCTTTAAGCCGGTCGCGTCCATGCTATGGATGAGGGCCCGGACAACCCTGGTGATCGATGAGCGCCGAGCAATCGCCTAAAATCGTGATCGTCGACGAGAGCCCGATCCGCGCGGCCATCCTGGAGGAGGGCTTGCGGGAGGCGGGTTTTACCGGCGTGGTGCATGTCAGCGAGATGCAGGGCCTGCTGGCGCGGATCTACGCGCTCGACCCTGACGTCATCGTCATCGACCTGGAGAACCCGAGCCGCGACGTGCTTGAGCAGATGTTTCAGGTCAGCCGCGCGGTCCGTCGGCCCATCGCCATGTTCGTGGACCAGAGCGACGCCGCCTCGATCCAGGCCTCGGTGGAAGCCGGCGTGTCGGCCTACATCGTCGACGGGCTGAAGAAGGAGCGGATCAAGCCGATCCTCGACCTCTGCATCTCCCGGTTCAATGCGTTCTCGAAGCTGCAGGATGAGCTCGAGCGCGCCAAATCGGCCCTCGAGGATCGCAAGGTGATCGACCGCGCCAAAGGCATTCTGATGAAGATGAAAGGCTTCACTGAAGAGGAGGCCTACGTGCTGTTGCGCTCCACGGCGATGCGCGAGAAGAAGAAGATCGGCGAGATCGCGCAATCGATCCTGACCGCCTCGGAGATGCTGAAATGATCGGGCCGATTCGCATTGGCTTCATTCCGCTGGTCGATGCCGCGGCGCTCATCGTCGCGGTCGACAAGGGCTACACCGCCGCGGAAGGTCTGGACGTCACGCTGGTGCGCGAGGTCTCGTGGTCGAATGTGCGCGACAAGCTGAATATCGGCCTGTTCGATGCGGCGCATCTGTTGGCGCCGGTTGCAATCGCCTCCAGCCTCGGCATCGGCCATGTCAAGGTCCCGATCGTGGCCCCCTTCGCTCTCGGGGTGAACGGCAACGCGATCACGGTGACCCCGGCCTTGTACGCCTCCATCATGGCCAAGCTCGAAGGCGGCCGCTTCGACCCGATGGCCACGGCGCTCGCTCTGGCGCGCGTGGTCGCTGAACGTCGCAAGGCCGGCGCCGAGCCGCTCACCTTCGGCATGACGTTTCCGTTCTCCACCCACAACTATCAGCTCCGGTTCTGGATGGCCGCCGGTGGCGTCGATCCGGATGAGGATGTCCGGCTTGTGGTGCTGCCGCCGCCCTACATGGTCGACAGCATCGCCAATGGCCATGTTGACGCGTTCTGCGTCGGCGCGCCCTGGAATTCGATCGCCGTCGATCTCGGCATCGGCCACATCCTGCATTTCGTGTCCGATGTCCTGGTGCGGGCCGCCGAGAAGGTTCTGGCGGTGCGGCAGAGCTGGGCCGACAAGCACCCGGACGCGCTGGCCGCGCTGGTCCGCGCCTGCGCCCGCGCCGCCAATTTCATCGAGCAGAACCACGAGGAGGCCGCGCGCATTCTGGCGGTGCCCGAGCGGATCGGCGTCGATGCGGGGGTGCTGCAGCGCACGCTGGACGGCCGGTTGAAGATCTCCCCGGACGGCAGCTTCCGCGAAAGCCCGCGTTATCTGCTGGTGGGACGCGAGGGCGCGGCGCGACCGGACAAGATCCAGGCCGCCTGGCTGTATGCCCAGATGGTGCGCTGGGGCCAGACGCAGCTCAGCGATGAGGCCCTGCGCACGGCGATGGGCGTGTTCCGGCCGGACATCTACGATGCCGCGCTCGGAGTCCCCGGGCAGCCCCAGGACAGCGCCATCGGCGCTTTCGCCGGTCCGCCGTTTGCGGCAAACGACGTGATTGGCCATCTCAGGGCATTCAAGATCGGCCGCTGGACCGCCTGATCCTCGTGGTTGGACCAGGATCTAGGCATCCGGCGCCGCCGTACAAATTTTAGGCGGACTGCCCGCATTTCGGGGCTTGAGCCCGCCTCTGCGCGTTCGGCGATTCGGTCATATCCTTGTTTTGAATAGTCTTTCCTTGGTGTCGCGGCTGGCACGCAACTTGAATGTTGCATTGCAGTCAGCCGCCACAGACGCCGCTGACCGCAATCCGCGTCGGATTTCCGCAGCAACGAAGCTGGTCGGACCGCTCATCCTGTCGCGCCATGTCGGCCGAACGGATGACGCGATCCTCATCCCATCCACACAGGCCCATCGCCGTGGCCTCTGGAGCTTCGTCCGCCATCATGAAAATCGAACCCTTGTCAGTCGACTTCAACGACGAGCAGAAGCGCTATCTCGAAGGCCTGGCCGCCGGCCTCAAAGTCAACCTGGCGGGCCGGGCTCAGACTGCCACCGCCCCCCTTGCGGAGCCGAGCGGGCCTGATGCCATCCATATCAAGGCGCAGGACAAGGTCCTCGCAGCGGGTCGCAAGCTCGCCGACCAGGAGAAGGTCAAGCGCGAGCAGCATCCGTTCGATGCCTATCCGCGCTTGAAGCAGCAGGCCCACAGCAACGCAGCGCCGTCTGCGGCCGACAATTTCCGCTGGCGCTATTTCGGCCTGTTTCATGTCGCGCCGGCGCAGGATTCCTACATGTGCCGGCTACGGATTCCGAACGGCATCCTGAAGCATTGGCAGCTCACGGGGCTCGCCGACCTCGCCGATCAGCTCTGCGGTTCGTACAGCCACGTGACCACGCGGGCCAATCTGCAACTGCGCGAAATCCCGCCCAAGCACGCCGTCATGCTGCTGGAGGGCCTGTCTGATCTCGGGCTGACTGCGCGCGGCTCCGGCGCCGACAACATCCGCAATGTGACGGGCACGCCGACCGCCGGCATCGATCCGCAGGAATTGCTCGATACCCGCGCCTATGCGCGCGAATGGCATTTTCACATCCTCAACGACCGCTCGCTGTACGGACTGCCGCGCAAATTCAACGTCGCGTTCGACGGCGCCGGCCGGATCGCGGCGCTCGAAGACACCAATGACATCGCGTTCTCCGCCGTCGAGGTGAAGGATGGCTTCGGCGTCGCGCCGGGCGTCTGGTTCAGGCTCGGCCTCGGCGGCATCACCGGTCACAAGGATTTCGCCAAGTCCACCGGGATCGTCGTCGAGCCCGAGCGCGCCACCGAAGTGGCCGATGCCATCGTGCGGCTCTTCATCGAGACCGGCGATCGCACCAATCGCCTGAAGGCGCGGCTCAAATATGTGCTCGACAGCATGGGCCATGACAAATTCATGGAAGCTGTCGAGGCGCGGCTCGGCCGCAAGCTTGCGCGCGTCGCGGACGAGGCGATCAAGCCGCGGCCCGAAGCCGATCGCATGGCTCATATCGGCGTGCACCCGCAGAAGCAGCAAGGCCTGAACTGGATCGGCGTCGTGCTGCCGCTGGGCAAGCTGACGACGGACCAGATGCGCGCGCTCGCCAGGATCGCTGCGGATCTCGGTGACGGCGAGATCCGGCTCACGGTCTGGCAGAACCTGCTGCTACCGGGCGTGCGCGACGAGAACGTCGCCCTGGCCTGTGCCGCGATCGAGCAGATCGGTCTCTCGACCAAGGCGTCGCACATCCGCGCCGGACTGATCGCCTGCACCGGCAATTCCGGTTGCAAGTTCGCCGCCAGCAACACCAAGCGTCACGCCGCCGAGATTGGTGACTGGTGCGAGAGCAGGGTGGAGGTCGATACCCCGCTGAACATCCATCTCACCGGCTGCCATCACTCCTGCGCCCAGCACTACATCAGCGACATCGGCATGATCGGAGCGAAGGTCCCAGTCGGCGATGGCGACGAGACGGTCGAGGGCTATCACCTGTTCGCTGGCGGCGGCTTCGGCCCGCAGGCCGACATTGGCCGCGAAGTCTATCGCGACCTCAAGGCGGAGGACGCGCCGCGCACCGTCGAGAAGCTGCTCAAGGCCTATCTGGCGCACCGCCTCTCTCCCGATGAAACCTTCCTGTCCTTTGCCCGCCGGCACGATGGCGAAACCCTGCGCAAGCTCGCCGAAGCGCAGACGTCCGAGGTGGCCGCATGAACCAGATCACGCCCATGCCGAAGATCGAGATCATTCCCGCGTCAGCGCCGTTCTCTGAAGCGCAACGCTCCTGGCTCAACGGCTTCCTGGCCGGCGCGCTCGGCCTCGACGGATCGACGCCGTTGTCGCCGGCGCAGAACGGCGCGGTGCTCGCACCCGCAGGCGATGCCGATGACGGCGAGGCGCCGTGGCACGATCAGACCCTGCCGATCGCCGAGCGCATGAAGCTGGCCGAGGGACGTCCGCTGCGCCGCCGCCTGATGGCCGCGATGGCGCAGCAGGATTGCGGCCAGTGCGGCTACAATTGCAGCGACTATTCCGACGCGATCGCCAATCGCAGCGAAGCCCGGCTCAATCTCTGCGTCCCCGGCGGCAAGGAGACCGCGCGGATGGTCAAGGCGCTTTACGAGGAGCTCGACAAGGCGCCCGCGGCGGCCAAGCCGGCTGCAGTTGCAGCAATGCCGGCCACTGTGTCCGTCGTTGTCAGCGAGCCCGGCCGCTCGCGCGACAATCCGGTCGAGGCGACCTTTCTGTCGCGGCGTCTGCTCAACAAGCCGGGCTCGGAGAAGGAGACGTGGCACATCGAGTTCGATCTCGGCGAAGCCGGGCTCGACTACGTCGTCGGCGATTCCTTCGGCATCTTCGCCAAGAACGATCTCGGCCTGGTCGACCAGATCATCGCGCTGCTCGGCGCCTCGCACATCACGCAGGTGAACGGCAAGCCGTTGCGGCAATGCCTGCTGGAGGACGTCTCGCTGTCGCCCGCGCCGGATTCGCTGTTCGAGCTGATCTCCTTCATCACCGGCGGTGCGACGCGCGAGAAGGCGCGGCGGCTGGCGCAGGGGGAGGACCCGGATGGCGATGCGGCGACGCTCGACGTCATGGCGGTGCTGCAGAAGTTCTCCGGCGTGCGACCGCATCCCGAAGCCTTCGTTGAAGCACTGGAGCCGCTGCAGCCGCGGCTGTATTCGATCTCGTCGTCCCACAACGCGACGCCCGGACGGCTGTCGCTGACGGTCGACTGCGTCCGCTACGTCATCGGCAAGCGCAAGCGCCTTGGGCTCGCCTCGACGTTCCTTGCCGAGCGGATCAATCCCGGCGACAGGCTTCGCGTCTATGTGCAGAAGGCGCATGGTTTTGCGCTCCCGGCGGATCCGAAGACGCCGATCATCATGGTCGGCCCGGGCACCGGCATCGCGCCGTTCCGCGCCTTCCTGCTCGATCGCCGGGCGACCGGCGCGCCGGGCAAGAACTGGCTGTTCTTCGGCCACCAGCGCAGCGACTGCGACTTTTTCTACGCCGACGAGCTCAATGCGATGAAGACGGCCGGTCTGCTGACGCGGCTATCGCTGGCGTGGTCGCGCGACGGCGACAAGAAGTTCTACGTCCAGGACCGGATGCGCGAGGTCGGCCGCGAGGTCTGGACCTGGCTGGCCGAGGGCGCCCATCTCTACATCTGCGGTGACGCCAAGCGCATGGCCAAGGATGTCGAGCGGGCCCTGGTCGACATCGTCGCCCATTTTGGCGCTCGGTCGACGGACGAGGCGGTCAGCTTCGTGGCGGACCTCAAGAAAAAGGGACGGTTCCAGCTCGACGTCTATTAACGATCCGAATCGGGCAGAAAGCCCGCGGATAAAATTCTCAGGCGGAACCCCGGCTGAGAATTTTATGGTCCCAGGCGGACCCGAAACAGGGGGCTTGTCGTTATTTCGCCGGTTGCCTTGCGCTCGGCTGCGAGAACGCTTTTCTCGTGGTCGGAACTTCAGGAGACCGGCCATGCAGACCATCACGACGGCCTCGCGCCAGATGCCTCAGGCCCGCGTTATGCCTCAGGGCCGCGCGATGCGTGAGCGGGGAACGACGGCAGCGCTGGTTGCCTTCTATGGCGCCGTCGCTCTGATCGCTGCGATCACGCTCGGCATGCCGTTCACACATCCGTTCTGAACGCGTGATGATCACGCCGCCGTCTTGAACGGCGCGACCTCGACACCGGCGGCGTCGAGGGCGCGGCGCACCTCGCGCGCAATCTCCACGGCGCCGGCGGTATCGCCGTGAATGCAGACGGTGTCGGTCCGCATCTTCATGACCTTGCCGGTGACCGACACCACGGCCCCGTCCTGAACCATGCGCACGACCCGATCGGCGATCTGCTTGGGGTCGTGCAGCACCGCGCCCGGCTTGCTGCGCGACACCAAGAGGCCGTTGTCGTCATAGGCGCGATCGGCAAACACCTCATGCGCCATCGACAGATTGGCCTTCTCGCCGGCCGTCACCAGCTTCGAGTTGGCGAGCACGACGAAGATCAGGCTCGGATCGACGGCCTTGATCGCCCTGGCGATCGCGTTCGCCGTCATGTCGTCCTCGCAGGCGACGTTCGACAATGCGCCATGCGCCTTCACATGCGTGACCTTGTGGCCGGCGGCGGTGGCGATCGCCTGCAGCGCGCCGATCTGATAGGCGACGAGGTTCTCGATCTCCGATGATGTCAGGCCAGGCACCGGGCGCCGGCCGAAGCCGTGCAGATCGCGATAGCCGGGATGCGCGCCGACGCTGACGCCCTTGGCCTTGGCCATCTCGACCGTCCTGCGCATGATGTCGGCATCGCCGGCATGAAAGCCGCAGGCGACGTTGACCGACGTCGCCAACTCGATCATCGCGGCGTCATTGCCCATCTCCCACGGGCCGAAGCTTTCTCCGAGGTCGCAGTTCAGGTCGACGGTGCTGGTCATGTCAGGGCTCCGCGCGTTGCTGGGTCCGAAGCGTCAGGGGTGATCAGATGAATCGAGCGCCAATCCGGGCCATGTGGTGACATCAGTTGCGCTGACCGCGTGGCCGGCCACATTGGCCGTGAACAGGGCATCAATGTTGAAGGCGCTGCTCGTAAGCTCGGTGACGCGGCCGGGCAGGCTGCGCAACAGATCCTTGTACCTTCGCCGCTCGGCCTGTGCCTCCGCCATGCTGACGGCCTTGAAGCGAAACGGCGTGCCGGCGGGCGTCTGCGCCAGACGGCCAAAATCGGCCGTGATCACGGTCGCGATCTTCGGATAGCCGCCGCTGGTGCCGCGGTCGGCCATCAGCACGATCGGCGCGCCGTTGCCGGGAACCTGGATGCTGCCATCCACGGTGCCGTCGGAGACGATGTTGTGGCCGTGCAAATGGCGGATGGGCGGACCCTCGAGGCGGTAGCCCATGCGGTCGCTGGTCGCCGAGATCGTCCAGTCGCTGCCCAGGAACTGCGCCTTCATCTCGTCGCTGAACTCGTCGTCCTGTGGTCCCATCACGACGCGGATGGGGCCGCCGGCCTTGGGCAGTTCGAGGCGCAGCTCCGGCGCGTCGCCGGCGGGGGCGACCTCGAAGACATCGCCCGACTGCAACGGCCGAGGATAGGGGCTGCCGAGCCCGGCGCGCGCATTGACCGAGAGGCTGTTGAACATCGGCTCGCCGCTGATGCCGCCTGCGATGGCGAGATAGCTGAATGAGCCACCGCGCGCGAATCCGAGCGTCAGCTTTTCTCCCTCGCTCAGCGTCACCGACGTATTCATCTCGACCTGGCGCTTGGCAACATCGGCAGGCCGGGGCGCGCCGGAGAGGGCGACGCGCACGGAACCGCCTTTCGCTGTGAACGTCGCGCCGAATGGACCGATCTCGATCGCGGCCGCCAGCAGCGCGTTGCCGACCAGACTATTTGCTGCCGCCAGCGACAGCTTGTCCATCGCGCCCGATGGGGTCAGCCCGTAGCGCTGCGCGCCGAACCTGCCGCCGTCCTGGACCGAGCTTGCCGGACCGATCTGTGCGACGACCAGCGTGCTCATGCCGCAATCCGCTCGGCGATCAACTCGCCGCCCTCGGCAGCGCGCTCCTGTTCGGCAAACATCTTGGCGTCCACGGCGGTGAAGCTGACCTCGTCGCCCGGCTCGAGCAGGAAGGTGGGCTGGCGATGAAGCTGAAAGGTGCGCATCGCGGTGCGCCCGAGCAGGTGCCAGCCGCACGGGCCGGCGAGGCACTGGATGCCGGTCTGGATGCCGCCGATCGCGACAATGCCCGGCGGCGTCGCGAGGCGCGGGTTCTGCCGGCGCGACATCTGCAGCGTGGGATCGAGGCCGGACAGATAGGACCAGCCGGGCGTGAAGCCGATCATCGCGACCCGATAGGTCGCGGCGACGTGGCGGGCGACGACCTCGTCGGGCGTCAGGCTCAGCGCCTTGGCGACATCCTCCAGGTCGATGCCGTGCTCGCCGCCATAGCAGACCGGAACCCGCCAGCGCCTGACCTCGGTCTCCGGCGCGAGCGTGCCCGCCGACAAGGCCAGCAAATTTGCGCCGAGCGTCGCGTGATCGATCACGCAGGGATCGTAGTGCACCAGCAGCGAGCGATAGGTCGGCACCGTCTCGGTGATGCCCGCGAGGCTGGCCGCCGCCAGCGCGTGGTCAAGCGCGAGCACGCGGCGGTTGGCGGTCTCGTCGATGGTCCGGCTGAACTCGACGGTCACAGCGCTGTCGCCGCTGGGCAGGAGGCGTGGAGGTGGAAAAGGATCGGCCATGAGTTCGGGGACGGTTCGCGATGTCGCTTCCTGATTAGCTGCTTTTGGCCGCCAGTGGAATTGGGGCGAAGTCAAAAACTCTCGAAAATTCAATAAATTAATCGCATGTCCCACGATAAGAGAACTTTATCGGGCGCAGCGCAACCCCGCATGCGCTGCGCGCACGCGCATGCCCTTGACGGCGCGACCGTCGCTCGCAAGATGCGCCTGCTTTTTCCGCCAGCCCTGTTGGAGCACCAGTCTCACAATGTCCCTCACTCCCGAAGCCATCGCCACCCTGTCCCAGGTCACCACCGCGACCATCACCACGGTCCTGCTGAAAAAGGGGTTGCGCAATGTCTGGATGCGGGGCGCGAAGCCGCTGCGTCCGGGACAGAAGCGGCTGGTCGGTCCCGCCTTCACCTTGCGCTTCGTTCCGGCGCGCGAGGATCTCGCGACGCCGGAATCCTGGTCGTCGCCGATCTCGACCCGCACTGCGATCGAGGCCATGCCCGAGGGCTGCATCGCGGTCGTCGACGCGATGGGCGTCAAGGACGCCGGCATCTTCGGCGACATTCTCTGCGCGCGCATGGTCAAGCGCGGCGTCACCGCGCTGATCACCGATGGCGTCGTGCGTGACCTCGAAGGCGTGCTCGGCACCGGCCTGCCGGTGTGGTGCGACGGCTATGCGGCACCGCCCTCCGTCGCGGGCCTGACCTTTGTCGGCTGGGGCGAGGCGATCGGCTGCGGCGGCGTTGCGGTGTTCCCGAACGATGTGGTCGTCGCCGACCAGGACGGTGCGGTGCTGATCCCGCAGGCGATGCTCGATCACGTGCTCGCCGAAGGGCCGGAGCAGGAGCGCATGGAGGCCTGGATCGTCGACGAGGTGAACAAGGGCGCGGTGCTGCCGGGCCTCTATCCGATGAATGCCGAGACCAAGGCGCGCTACGCCGCGTCGAAGAAGTAAGCTCGAACAGCCGCAGAAAGGCACATTATGGATTTCCACCCCGCAGGCTCGCGCGCGACGCGCCGGGCGCCCGCCGAATACTTCACCGGCAACGTGCTGCAGGATCCGCTGATCATGGCGCCGGCACCGGCACGGCTCAATGCCTCGCGCGTCTCGTTCGCGCCGGGCGCGCGCACCGCCTGGCACACCCATCCGCTCGGGCAGACACTCTATGTGATCTCCGGGATCGGCCGCATCCAGGCCAAGGGCGGACCGGTGCGCGAGATCCGGCCGGGCGACGTGATCTTCATCCCGCCGGGTGAGAAGCACTGGCACGGCGCCTCGCCGGACAATGAGATGACGCATATCGCGATGCAGGAGGCGCTCGACGGCGTCTATTCGAACTGGATGGAGCACGTCACCGACGAGGAATACGCCACACCGGTCGGCTGAGCGGCCTCTGACGAAATGCGAGTGCGCGGTCGCAGGGCCGCGCGCTCGTTGTCGGCAGCGAGCGCTGCGCTCAGTTCACCCGCGTCCAGGTTTGGCCGCCGCAGAACATGCCGCCAAAGGCGCAGCCCTGCACGCGCAGGCTGTTCGAGCCCTTCAGCGCGATGGTCGAATCGTAGGTGCTGCCGCTGTTGGGATCGAAGATGCGGCCGCTCCACTTCTTCTCCTGCGACTTGTCGCTCGGGCGCATGTTGATCAGGATCTGCTCGCCATTCTGGTTGGTCTTCGCGTCGATCGAATAGCCACAGAGATTGGCGCCGCACGGCTCGATGCGGATCTTGCCCTCCTTCTCCTCCGTCAGCCAGATGCCGATCGGCGAGTTCGGATCCTGCGACGCTGCGGGCGCGGACGACGGCGGCAGCGCGGCCGTCGTGACCGCGGACGGAGCTGGGGCCGGCCCAGGCACCGCCGCAGGAGCAACCGGCGGCGTCACCGGCGCCGTTGCCGTGGGTGCGGCAGCGGCCGGTGCGACTGGCGCGGCAACCGCTTGTGCTGGCGGAACTGGGTCGAGGGGAGCCGCCGGCAATGGAACCGCCGGAGCGGCGGCCTGCACCGGCGCCGCCGGAGCTGGCGCCGGTGGCAGGCTTGCGGGGGCGGCAGCTGTCGTGGCGGGAGCGGGTGCAGGCGCAGTGGCAGCTGTCGCTGGCGGCTGAGGCGGAGGTGCCGGCGTGACCGCCGCCTCGGCAGGCGCCTGGGCGGGCTTGTCTGCTGCTGCCGGCGATTTGCGCGTCGCATCCTGCTCGCGCTTGGTCTTCTTTGCCTTTTTCTGCTCGGTATTGTCGTAGACGCCGGGGATCGACACCGTGCCGCGCTCCGGATCGATGCGGATGGTGTTGCCGCCATATTCGATGACGTATTGCGCGTGCGCGGAGCTGCTCGCCAGCACCAGCGCGGCAACAGCCAACAACCTCTTCATCAGGATCTCCGCCATGTCCGTTGCTGAGGTGAGCGAGCTCACGCGCTGGTAAGTCGCCGGTGTGGCGGCCTCGGTTCAATCCGCGACCCGCTTAGAAATCGAGCGGCGCATTGTCGACCACCTCCTTCATCACGAAGAAGGTGCGCGTCTGGCGCACGCCGGGCAATGAGATCAGCTGATCGCCGTGCATGCGGTTGAAGTCCTGCATGTCGCGGACGCGGATCTTCAGGAAGAAGTCGAAATCGCCCGCGACCAGATGGCAGTCGAGCACGAATTTCAGCTTGCGGATCGCGGCCTCGAAGGTGCGAAAACTCTCCGGCGTCGAGCGGTCGAGCACGACACCGACCAGCACCAGCGCGCTACGCTCGACCTTCTCGGGCGCGATCTGCGCGCGCACGCTTCTGATGTAGCCCTCCTCGAACAGGCGCTGGGTGCGGCGATGGCAGGTCGCGGGGCTGACATGGACCGCGGCCGCCAGCTCGGCATTGCTCATGCGGCCATCCTTCTGCAGCAGCTGCAGAATGCGGCGGTCGACGCGGTCGAGAACGGGATCGGAAGTTTCTTTCATCAATAGACGTTCTATCGAGAGGAAATTTCGCCGTAATGGCTCATCTCCGACGTAAGCACGAAAGAAGAGGCCAATAAAGAGAGCACCTTTCTCAGGCTTTCTCGTATGTTTCCGCGGCCCTTTCACCCATCCACGGAGAGATCCCGTGCTTCGGCTCGACAAGTTCAAGAAGTATCCACTCACCTTCGGCGCGACCCCGATCGAGCATCTCCCGCGCCTGACCGCGGCGCTCGGCGGCAAGGTGCAGATCTACGCCAAGCGCGATGACTGCAATTCCGGCCTCGCGATGGGCGGCAACAAGCTGCGCAAGCTCGAATACATCGTGCCCGACGCGATCGAGTCGAATGCCGACACGCTGGTGTCGATCGGTGGCGTGCAGTCCAACCATACCCGCATGGTGGCGGCGACCGCGGCCAAGATCGGCATGAAGTGCGTGGTGGTGCAGGAGAGCTGGGTGCCGCACGAGGACGCGGTCTATGACCGCGTCGGCAACATCCTGATGACGCGCCTGATGGGCGCCGACAGCCGCATCGTGCCCGACGGCTTCGACATCGGCATCCGCAAGAGCTGGGAAGACGCGATCCAGTCGGTGAAGGATGCCGGCGGCAAGCCCTACGGCATTCCGGCCGGCGCCTCCGTGCACAAGTTCGGCGGTCTTGGCTATGTCGGCTTCGCCGAGGAGGTGAGGGCGCAGGAAGCCGAGATGGGCATCAAGTTCGACTACATCATCGTCTGCGTGGTCACCGGCTCGACCCAGGCCGGCATGATCGTCGGCTTCGCCGCCGACGGCCGCGCCGACCGCGTCATCGGCATCGACGCCTCCGGCACGCCGGAGCAGACCCGCACCCAGGTCCGGCAGATCGTCGACAACACTGCTGAGCTCGTCGAGCTCGGCCGCAAGGTGCGCGACGACGAGATCGTCATCCTCGAAGACTACGCCTATCCGGCCTATGGCGTCCCGAGCGCCGAGACCAACGAGGCCATTCGGCTGGCCGCCCGCACCGAGGCGATGATCACCGACCCGGTCTATGAAGGCAAGTCGATGCAGGGCATGATCGACCTGGTCAAGAAGGGCTACTTCCCGGAGGGCTCGAAGGTGCTCTACGCCCATCTCGGCGGCGCCCCCGCGATCAACGGCTACAGCTACACGTACCGCAACGGCTGAGGGCCGTTCGAATTGCGCCGGCTGCTTCGGGGTGAGCCGGGCGTCCGCAACATACTCCGCTGTCGTCCCGGCCTTGAGCCGGGACGACTAACGGCTTGTGTGATGAACTCGGCCAGGCCAGCGCCTCGAATGCCTTCAAACGTGTCGAGAAGGCGCATTCTTCCTTAAACAACATTTGTCAGATGTTTCGGCGGCTTGAGCCTTTTGAGGACGATCGCCGAATGACAATTCGCTTCCTTGCCATCGCCCTCATCTGTCCGGCCTTGTTGTGGGGCGCTTGGCGGCTCGGTCATTTCAGGTTCGCCGTTGAGTTCGTCGTCGTCGCGGTCATTATGCACGTGCTGACCCGGATTCAACGAGGCAAGTTGCCGGCCGTGGCAGGTGAGTGGAAGGTCCTCCGCGTCGGGTTGATGGAACGGCTGGCCATTGGTCTTGGTACAGTCCTGACGCTGCTGTTTGCCTACATCTTCTTCTTCGTGGGCTCGGGGAGGCAGGACGCTGAACAGCAGATGTTGATACTGAGACTGCTGCTCATCGCGTTTGCGCTGATGACCGCCTATGTCTCGTACTTGGCACTCATGGTCACAATCCGCTGGAACACGCGGCAGATCGAACAGGACGCCTCCGTGTTCGGCAAGCGTTCGATTCAGTTTGCGGACATCGCTCAGCTGTCCCCACTGCGCTGGGCGGACATGCTTCGGATCACCTCGATCGACGGCACCCGCATCTACGTTCCCCTCTACAGGAATGGTGCTGACGTGTTCATGGATGAGCTGGCAGCCAAGCTCGGGCTGGGCCAGGGACAAAGCCCCGACCAAGATCGGACGACGGACCGCTAACTGCCGCGGACCAATGATCGGCTCGTCACACCTGGAAGATCAGGCAGGTGGTCGTGCCATGCGCAAGCAGGCGGCCGCCTGCGTCCGTGATCCGGCCCTCGGCGCTGCCGATGCGACGACCGTAGGTGAGGACGTTCCCCTCCGCGCGGAGCACCCCCGTTGCCGGTGTGATCGGCCGCAGCAGTGAGATCTTGAACTCGAGGGTGGTCTGAGCCACGCCCTTGTCGAGCATCGACCAAACCGCCAGGCCCATGCAGCTGTCGAGCAGCGTTGCTGACAGGCCGCCATGCACGGTGCCGGCCGGATTGAGGTGGGCCTCCGTGGGCATCGCGGTCACGACGACCCGTCCTTTCGACGCCGCGGTGACGTCATAGCCAAGCGTGCGCGCGATCGTGTTGAGCGGCAGCGTCCCGTCTGCGAGACCCTGGACGAATTCGAGGCCGCTCATCTCCTGGCGCCTGGCGTCGTCGACCGTCCCGTAGTGTCGGTCCGACATGTCAGATCCCTTTATTGTTGCTGCATCGATCTTGGCTTGCGCGGGCGCAGCTTCGACGGCGGCCGACCGTAGAGAGCGACAAATGTCGCGCTCATGCGGCGCGCACTGGAGAAGCCGGAGCGGCTTGCGATGCGCGCAACCGGAAGATCGGTCTCATCCAGCATCCGCTTGGCGCGCTGGATGCGCAGCGATTGCGCGATCTGCGTCGGCGATGCGTCGAGATGCGCCGCGAACAGGCGCGCCAGATGACGCGCAGACATCCCGAGGCGATCCGCCAGCGCATCGATTCCGTCATGGTCGAGCGCGCCGGCCTCGATCAAGGTCAGCGCCCGTTCTACGGTGCTCTGGGTTCCCTTCCAGGCCGGACAGAACGGCGCGGTCTCGGGCCGGCAGCGCAGGCAGGGGCGATAGCCGGCGCCTTCGGCCGCTGCAGCGCTCCGGTAGAACAGGACGTTACGCGCCAGCGGCGTCCGCACCCGACAAACCGGCCGGCAATAGACGCCAGTCGTTCTGACCGCGACGAAGATGCGGCCGTCGAGGGCAGGATCGCGACGACAAAAGGCTTGGTAGAGAGCTGCAGGGTCTTGCATGACATGCAGTGTACCCCGATCGGCCGCCGGTTGTGAGCTGCGGCCGATGATGAGGTCCGAAAACGACCGCTGCGGGCCCGCTGCCTTTGCCTCACTCGAACCAGGTCTTGTAGATCGCCTGATAGCTGCCGTTCTCCGTCGAGATATGCAGCCACTGATCGACGAACGCCTTGAGGGCGACGTCGCGCTGCAGCCAGTAGGCCTTCTCGGAAAAGTCGAACGGCTTGTCGGGGTGGACGGCGCAGAGCACGCCGGGATGCAGCTTCTGCTGGTAGCGCGTCTCGGAGGCGTCGGTCATCATCAGGTCGGCATCGCCCTTGGCGATCTCCTCGAAAATGGTGACGTTGTCATTATGGACGCGGATGTCCGCCGCCTTGACGTTGGCGCGGGCAAAGCGCTCATTGGTGCCGCCGGGATTGACGATGACACGGGTGCCCGGCTTGTCGATGTCGGACAGCGTCTGGTATTTCGAGGTATCGCTGCAGCGGGCGATCGGAGTCTTGCCCTCGCGCATGATCGGCGTCGAAAACAAGCCCTTCTTCTGGCGGTCGAGGGTGATCGACACCCCGCCCATCGCGATGTCGAACTTGTCGGCCTCGAAATCCTTCATCAACTGCGGCCAGCTGGTCGGCACGAACTCCACCTTCACGCCGAGTGCCTTGCCGAGCGCCTCGGCCATGTCGACGTCGAAGCCGGAGAACTTGCCGGTGGCCTTGTCGAGATAGGTAAAAGGCTTGTAGTCGCCGGTCATGCCGACTCGAAGGCTTCCCCGCTGCATGATCTCGTCGAGGCGCGAGGCCTGCTCGGCCAGCGCTGCGCTGGCGACTCCCCACAACAGCGCAATCCCGGTCAGGGTCGCGATCGTCCGGTCGAAAAATCCCATATCGAGGCACCTCGGTTCGTTTGGCCGGCCTCTTCTTAGCGGAGGTCGGCACGCGCGACGAGGGGGGCGGAGAGGCAGCCGTCAGCAGGCCAGCCGGCGGGGGCAGGGCCGGGGCGCTGGCGGTTTGAGAAAGGCGCGATGGGGTATTCGGATCGAACGACAGCCAGGCCGGCTGCAGCGCCTAACGCGATCCCAACGGGTTGACAGGACCGGCCGGGCCCCTGCCGGTCATCTCGTTCTTCAGCGCCTCGAAGCGGTCTTCCGCCTCTCGCGCGCGGGTATCGACCAGCTTGATGGCGGCTTCGGCGCTCAGCGGACCGCTGCTCACGGCGATCGAAGCGGGGCCGACCGTTTCGTCGACATAGTAGCCGTCCTCACCGCGCCGCACCGTCCAGCGGAAGCGGATCGCGGAAATCGGACCTGGACCGAGCTTGGTGTAGCCATCGGCCTGTCCGAACGGCACCACCGTCGCGCCAGCCTGCTTCGGCGGCACCGGCTTGTCGGCCTGCCTGGCGGTTTCCTGCTGATCCAGAATGCTCGCTATTGTTGCGAGCGCGTGCTCCGTCGCAACACTCATGACCGCCTCTGTTCCTATTGGCGCGCGCCGTGGCTGGCGCCAATAGTCATAGTTGTAGCGGCCTTCGGGCAGGATGCAAGAAATGCGTTGAAAATGGGGCAAGAATGCGGTGGACGGACGCCGGTCCTCAGGCTGTCAGCCGCAGGGCTCCTGACGCCGTCCCATCTGTGAAGGGGGAGGATCCCCGCGATCGATACCGCTCGCGCGTCTACAGCACGTCCTGATTGATCAGGTATGATGGCCGGACAGGCGCAGACAACGGCAGACATTATCCCCGCGAAGAGAAGGTCAAGTTACTGATCTTGCATAATTGTCTTTCGCTGACGTACGTCATAGCGTGACACGCACAGACGGCAATCTGTCGTTACCCATGCGTTACCCCGGAGACCTCCATGGCGACACGAGGCCTGACCGTGAATAGACCTTATTCTTCGGCGCCAAACAGAAGAAGCTAGGGAGCACGCGCTCGTGATTTGTCCCAACGCTGCGGACGCGTTGGTGCGGGCTGTGACATTGGTGAGAGTCGCGAAGGGGTGTCTCGAGAACGATTTTGAAATCCCGAAGGGCGCCGATTATGCTCGCGAGCTTGCCGAGGTCTTGCCCAGCTGGACGGCGCTCGGCGAGGCGCTCGAAGCGGCTCAGGGTGCGCTTTCAGAGCGCGCTCCGAGAGGCTGAGCGGCGCTTGTCCTGGCTGAATTGGCCGATGCTGAACGCGTCCCGGGACGTCATGGCGCTGCGTGACGGGCTGCGATCCTCGATAGCATATTCGACGATCCAGAGATGCCTGACGTGTCATCAGCTGTACTGGTACGCGCAATTCGCGACGCTCGACGCAGGGGCGAGATCCGTTCGGCCAGCGCTGTCGTGGCGGCTCGCGTCCGCGCTCGGGTGGGTGTCCACGAACTTCAGCGCCAGATCATTCGGCTCAACTGCGTGCGCTTCGATGTTGAAGCCGCCGCCCGCGGCGAGGAGTTGCCGTTTTGACGTCATAGGCATCGATGTCGACCGAGATCGGTGAACCATGGTGCCCAGCCGTCACCGACAGCATACTGATTGTTGGAGGCGACCTCCCTAGCTTCTCTGCGCCGGTCATCTTGAAGGCTGATTACTTACCTTCTCAAGAGTCCAATCTTCTTTCGGACAACCCGCGCGAATTCGTCAGATAAGGTGACCTTGCCCCTTGGGCATAATCCAGTTTGAAGTTCG
>NZ_JABFDP010000048.1:0-42610 GCF_013179005.1 Bradyrhizobium denitrificans
TCAGCCATGTCCCCGGGCTGAACACTTCGCTCGCAATGACGATGTCCAGACATGCGCCGTCGTTCCCGCGGCATGAAACGCCCGAGGTCTGCATCTCGTTGTCACCCTCTTTCAAAGCGAGGGCGCAGGGAATGCCGGGCTGCTGGCCGCAACCCATGGCCCGCCTGCAGCAAAAAAAGCAGGCGGCAGTCACCACAGGTCCAGCCGTCAACCGGCATTCCCTGCGCGATGGATTGACGTCTTATNCAGCCGTCAACCGGCATTCCCTGCGCGATGGATTGACGTCTTATGCGTACTCTCCCCGGGGATCGGCTGTCTTGCCCCCGTGACCGGCGGATCATCGTCACCGCCGGCGTCGCATCAGCGTCGAGATGCCAGGACCATACGTTTTCGACGTGCGCCCCAAGCCGTTCGTCCGCACGGACAAGCCATGCTACGACCCCAGGCGCCCACCGCATCCCACCCCGCGTGTCATGACGATCGCGATACGCCCCTCGTGCCGAGGCGGGACCACGACATACAATCATGATTTTCGGAAAATCGAAAGCCGATTATTTTTGGCAGGAGGACTGGACAGGGTGAGTCGCGTTGAGATTGCAGGAGAATTTCGCCTGATCGAGCGACCATAGCCAGCCATCTCGCCGGACCAATCCCAGATGGGCACGGTTGTCCAGTTGACCGACCGTCCACCTTAGAAACCACAGAACCGTCTCATTGACGAAGCTCGGATTGGCGCAACGAGCGGACGTCGCCATCGAACGGAAGCTCAACATCCTCTTGCAGCGCACCCATGCTAACCTACTGCTTAGATTAGCTGAGTGTTGATATTGACGCCCAACTGGGCAGCCGTCATTTTTCGATTATATCCGAAGTTCGCTTTGCTTTAGGTGACAACAATGCGCAGGTTTCACAGCGCGTCGATCATTGGCTTTTTAACAATCATTGGATGTGGACCCATTGCAAGCGCGTCGTTCGCCCAGAGTTCGCGAGACCTGATGAACATGTTTGGCGCCATCATGCAGTCGGCGATGGTTCAAGCGACTCAAACTGAATGGCGTAAGCTTCCTCCGATCACATTGACCTGCGTCGACGAGACACTCCGTCAGCGCGGCATCAGCGTCCAGGTTCTGGTGAATAACGGTATTGGCCCAACAGACACGCGAGTCTCCGACGTCATCGCAAACTGCCGCGCCCAGGGCGAGCTACGACAGGCGAACACCCGATCCCAACCGGCGCCGGAGCCTGGTCGGATCAGTCCCGCAGTTCCTCAACTGTCTCAGCCCAACGGCGGTCCTTTCAAATATAGAGTGGACAAGGTCCCGCTGGGCAGCACCATTTCGTTCGAAACGGCCAACTATAAAGAGTACCAATGCCGACCAAGCGACCAGTTTTCCGGCTTCACATGGTGTCAAAAGCAGCGAACTGAGCGCACCTCACGAGGAGAGTACCTTTCTTCGTACAGCCTGTTGCACACCGACGAAGGGCGCGTTTACTACCTGAATCGCTCCCTGGACCCCGCTTTCTTCGACCCTGGAGAAGCAAACGAGGATATCGATCGTCTGTCGCGGACCTACGGCGAGCAGCCTCGCATCATTTCCAGACCCCAGCGTGCGGCCGGAATGAGCGGCGTTATCGCCTATTGGGGCGATGTCGTTCTGGAGCAGCTGGATGCAACTGCCATCGCGACGATCGCTTCGGGCCGCGCCCCTGGAGGCTTACTCGTCGATTTCGCAGGAAACTACCAAGAGTCCATACGTCAGAACCTTCCCATATACCGAGTCTCCGGCGGTCCCGGCTTCGTGTGGGCAGAAAGCCATGATACCAGTGGGGTTGGGCGACTGCGCTTCTTCGCTATCGATGCATCGACTCTGGCCACACGACCGACAGTGGGTCCACAGGCGAATGCCAATCTGTCGCCGCAGGTGCCACCTGACCCCTGGAAAGATTGCCAGTCTTCTGACACTGAAGCGAGGCTCGCCGGCTGTACTAAAGTGATCGACGCGAAAGGCGCCGACCGAGTACGCCTTGCGGATGCCTTCGATGGCCGCTGCTCCGCCTACAATCAGAAACAAGCATATCAATCCGCGCTGTCGGATTGTAAGACTGCCATCGATCTGAACCCAAAATACTCCTACGCCTACGCCAATCTCGGCGCGACGTATTTGGGCCTGAACGACGCGGCGAACGCCGTATCAGTACTGAATAAGGCCATAGCCCTAAAGACGAACTTTATCTGGTCTCGCCTCTCTCGCGCCAAAGCACTCGAAGCCTACGGCTCAAACATGGATGGCGCGCTAAAAGACTATCAATATGCTCTGCTGATCGACCCGAGCAATCAGGTAGCCAAAGATGGCGCTGTAAGACTGACAATGACATTGTCGCCATCGCCGGAAGCTGCAGCTTCGTGCTTGGGCGACACAAACAAGCAGACCGCGCATATCGCGGAAGGCACAACTGCAGCGCCTGGGGCAGCCATGGAAATCGCTGTTGCCGCCATTTCCTCCAGTGCTCAGACCTACCGTGCCAAGCTGGACGCTCAACTCGCGCAGGTCAACCAGTTGAACCGGGACATGGAGGTTGCCGAGAAGCAACAATCGGCTGTCACACAGCCAGCCGACGAGCGCCGAAAGCTCTTGATGGACGTGCAGAAACTGAGCGATGGTGTCACCGAAAGTCAGGCTCGGCTGGATGCCATCTCTGAAAAGGTCACTGAGCGCGAGCGCGAACTCAAAGCAGAATCAACCAAAGCTCGGCAGCGGGAGATAAAGCAGGAGCTAGAGCGACTGCGGCCGGCGTTGACTGCCGCCGAGCAGGACCTCAATCGACGCTCTCTGGAGCGCGACGAGGCATATTCAAGAGCTCAACAACGAGGCACGGATATCGCGAAGGCGCTGGCACGATCCGAGTCCATCCGCGCTGCCAAAGAAGGCGCTGAGAGCTGCGCAAGGCAAATCCGAGCGGGCATCGATGCACTTGAGCAAAAGGTAGACGAAATCCGGCAGCAGCAAAGGGAAGAAGCTGCAAACGCTGTGCGCGTCAACGCCGAGAACACACTGAGCGACTTGTCTGAGTTCGCGCAAAAGAACGCCAGCCTGGTGCCCCTTGAAGTGGGACCGCTTGTCGCCGCTTTAAAGGCGACGCTAAGCGCCAAAGATCCAAGCAAGACGTCAGACGCGCTCTCCGCCTTACAACGTCGTCTCGAAGAAATTCCGGAGTTCAAGCGCTTTCGAACTTCTCGGGAAGAAGCGCGCCAGGAATCCGCGAGGGCCGAGCTGGATCAACTCTCTGATACGGCGCGAACAATTTCTGACTTTTCTGAAAGTTACGCAAAGCGGAACATTACCTCCGATAACGTGCAGCCTCTCATCAAACTGAAAGCACGCCTGTCTGAAGTGCTCGTCCGTCCGGAAACAAATGCTCTCAAGCAAGCCATTTCCGAATCCGAGCGAGAATTGGCCCAATTGCACCTCGAACAGGCCTACCACGACTATCGGGCCAAACATCCGATACAAAGTCGGAATTCTCTGCCAGCGGCAACCGACCGTAACCGTCTGCTCGTGGACGGCCCCCTGGATGAAACCTTGATCCTCGTGAACGAAAGCGGCCAAGCGAGCGTGGTGAGAAATATCCGCGGTGACCTCGTATTCGACCGCGGCAGCGCAACATTGTGCTTTCTGCATGACGCCAACCTCGACGCCTTCGGCATGTCCGAGCTCAAAGCCAAAATCTCCGAGAAAGGTGTCCGTACGTTCGAGATATCAGCATCGCCATGCGCGGCAGATCGGCTGGAGCGCTACGATCTCGTTGCCGTCAACAGAGGTCTGTTTGCGACACTCCCGGCCAATCTTGCGAGCTCCATTCTGAAGGCGGTCGACCGAGGTCTTTTCACGCTGCTTGGGAGCCTGAGCGACCGCGAGTTGCAAGCCGCGAGGAATGCCGACAGCATCAAGAGTCTTCAACTCGAGAACGATCTACAAAAACGAGTCATCGACGGATTCGGTCTCGTCTCGATTGCAAACGGAACTTCCGTCGTGTGTCAAACGGTCTCCGATCACCAGAAGACCCATGAGAGCCTTGTCACTCGCGCCGCTGATCGACTGCAGATTGAGCTTGGCTCCGCGCCGAAGGTCATTTCCACTTCGATCGAGACCGCCTTTGTATCGACCAAGCGCGGTCAGTGCGGGGCGATTTATAGCTCTTCCAAGGACTTGCGCGATTTGATTACGGGCTTGCAGCGCGACAAACTCAACTATCATGTCCTGCCGATTTGGTTCACTGCCGTCGACGTTGAGGCGGAGACGAAGAATGTCGCTGAAGCCGAAGCGAGATCGTTGCGCGAAGAACAGCAATTGGATCAGAGGAGAAAGGATGATCAATTGCGCGCCGAACTCCAACGGCGGCAATCCGGTGAGGAGAAGCGCGATCGGCAAGATAAACTGCAGAAGGAGAACGGCGCGTTAGCGCGAGGGCTACAGGAGCTCATAACGGATCGCATTAAGGAATTTGCGGAGAAGAGCGATCGCGCCGACAGGACCTATGTGAGGCAGTGGTGGCCGACAATGGCGACATGGTACCTGGAGCAGATTGCCAACGACTGGGAACTTGAAAGCGTGGCCAGCGAATTGCGCGACTATGGAACGGTGAAATGGAAGAATCGGATTCTTGAAGCTGGTTTCGTCGCGCTCACATTCAAGGTGAAGAACAGAGCACTGGGTGAGCACCAGCAGAAGTGCTTCACCGTCGGGTACATCGCAGACCGCGAATTTGAGGTTGCCCGAGATCCGATCGCAGTGCCCTGCGAAGATGAAGTCGCAATCAACCGGTATAGGACCGCGCGCGACTTCTCAAGTAAGTGGCTAGCCAACTGAGTAAAAACTCATTCAAGGCGCGTTAACGAAGCACGCAAGGGAACTTGCCTTGCCGCTGCCTCATGACAGGGCAGCGGCGGGACCAACTCATCATTACTGCCCAAGTCCTATTTTGCAGGCTCGATATCCCCAGGTGCGACCGGTGGCGCATAGGAGCTGGCGGCAGCGAGCTCGTCGAAGCTTCTTATTTCTCTGTCCGCTGCGGAGAAGTCGTGCCGGATGTTGAAGCTGTGGCGGATGGCCACGCAGCGGCAGCCGGCCGCTTTCGCCGCCTTCAGCCCGGCCAGCGAGTCCTCGAACACCAGCGTCGTTGTCGCATCCACACCCAATCCCGACAGGGCGAGCCAATAGGCTTCGGGGTCCGGCTTGTGTCTGACGACGTCCTCCTGGGTGATGACGACATCGAACGCATGCTTCAAATCGAGCCTGGCCAGGACCTTTTCCACCATCCAGGAGGCTGCGGAACTCACGAGGCCGACCTTGATGCCGCGCTCGCGTGTCGAAAGCACGAACGGCACGGCCCCCGCGGTCGCGGAGACCTCGGTCTCGAGCAGATCGAGGTAGATGCCGCGAAAGCGATCGTTGAAGACATCACGCGGCGGATCGATGTTGCAGCTCGTGAAGAAATGACCGGTCACCGTCGTCCAGTCCTCTCCCATCACATCGGCATAGATCAGCGGATCGGCTTCGACGCCGTATAACGCGCAGGTCTGCGCCAGCGCGCGCGCCTTCAAGGACTCGCTGGTCGCGAGCGTGCCGTCGAGGTCGAACAGGTAGGCTTTCATGGGTGATCCATCGTAGGCGCCGGCCGGACGCGGTCTCATGGGGCCGCTCTGCCACGTGGATCCGTCGCGAGCAGCGCATACATCATGTCGTCGCGCCATTCGCCGCCGACGCGCAGATGGTCGCGCAGCTGGCCCTCGCAGCGGAAGCCGAGCTTCTCGACCAGCCGGCGCGAGGCGAGATTGTCGGGGTGGATGAAGGCTTGCAGACGGTGCAGGCCGAGCTCGTCGAAGCAGTAGTCGAGCATCGCCGCGACCGCCTCGGCCGCGATCCCCTGACGGTGTCGCGCGGGATCGACGATGTAGCCGATCGTGACGCGCCGTTGGCGCATGTGACCGTCGTGATAGTTGACCATACCGATGCAGCGGTCGGTTCCGGCCTCGGCGACCGCCCAGAACCGATAATAGGACGGGGTGCAATCGATGAAGCGGCGAACGGCGCGCTCGCTCTCGCTCGGCTTGGTATGCACCTGATGATCCCAGAACCGCATCGCGTCCCTGTCGCTGAAGCAGCGGTGCATGGCGGCGGTGTCGTCCTCACGAAACTGCCGCAGCCGCAGGCGGGGCGTCGAGACGATCGGATGCGGGATCTGCGGTTTGGCCATGCCGGGGCTCTGCGACGCGGGTCGACAGAAGCTAACAGCAAACTTGCCCGGAGCACCACCTCGGTCGGCCCGCAAGCACGCGATTTTGCCGCGCGGTGTCTCTTGTCCGCATGACGCGATGTCAAACCGTGGCTCAAAGCGCGCGCAAGACCGCGCGTCACCACTTACAGCTGCCGCATCTCCACGCCCAGCGCGCGCAGCGCATCCCAATAGCCGGGATAGGTCTTGCCGACGCAGGCCGGATCGAGAATGACGATGCCGCCGATCCGGAGGGCGGCGAGCGCGAAGCTCATCGCGATGCGGTGGTCCTCATAGGTCTCGATGCGCGCCGGCAGCGTCTGTCCAGCGAGGCCGGGATCGGCTGCGACGATCAGATCGTCGCCGTCCTCGCGGCCGAGGCCGGGGCGGATGCGCGACAGTTCCGTCGCCAGCGCACGGATGCGGTCGCATTCCTTGACCCGCAGATTGGCGATGCCCGTGAAACGGACGGGCGTGGCGTTGAACGCGGCCAGCACCGCCAGCGTCGGGACCGCGTCCTGCATCTGCGATCCGTCGATGACGGTGGGCAGATGCGGGAACATCCTGATCAGCTGAGCTGCCTTTGCATCCGGTTGCGTGAAGGCCTCGATCGGGACACCGAGGTCGATGCGGCCCTGGGTGAGCGCCTCCGCGGCCCACAGATAGGTCGAGGCGGACGCATCGGGCTCGACGACGAAATCGGTGGCGGTGTAGCCGGTCGGCGCGACGCGCCAAGTGGTGCGGTCGACGAGTTCGACCTTGGCGCCGAACGCCGTCATGGCCGCGACCGTGAGGTCGACATAGCCGCGCGCGTCGAGGTCCTTGCCGGCCAGCACGACCTCGATCGGGCCCTGGCCATCAGCGGCGGCCATCAGCAGCGCCGAGACATATTGGCTTGACAAGGACCCGTCGATCTCGACCCGGCCGGAGCCGAAATGTCCGCGCCCCTGGACGGTGACCGGCGGGCAGCCGGTCGGCGCGGCGGCCGCGATGCCGAGCGACTGCATCGCCGTCAGCAGCGGCCCGATCGGGCGCTTGCGCATCGCGTCGTCGCCGTCGAGGATCACCGTGCCGTCGCAGAGCGCCGCCGCCGCGGTGAGAAAGCGCATCGCGGTGCCGGCATTGCCGAGCATCAGCGGCTGATCCGGCCTGCTCAGCCTGCCCGGGCTGGTCACGACGAAGCTGGTGTCGTCCGGCTCGTCGACCACAACGCCCATCTGCCGCAGCGCGGCCGCCATCAAGGTCGTATCCCGCGACTTCAGCGCACCGGTGAGACGGCTGGTGCCGCGCGCGAGCGCCGCCAGCAGCAGAGCGCGATTGGTGATCGACTTGCTGCCGGGCGGCGTGACCCGGCCGACGAGCGGGTGCGCGGGCGGGATGATGGCGAGTGGAGGCGAGGACATGTCCACGCCAGTGACATAGGCCGGGCGCCGGCGCAAGCGGGCACGGACCGGATGATCCTTGCCGCCTCCCCGGCCAGCTTGATCGCGCTGTCGCGACCCTCGCATATGCGGAAGGACATCGAACCGTCACCCCGCCGTCATCTCGATTTCGTCGCGGATTGCTCTGTGCTCGCGACGCCCTGGGAGAGCCTGCCATGACCCCGACCGACACGATGACATCGAGCCGCCGTTCGATTCTCGCCGGCCTCGCCGCGACCGCGGTGCTGCCGCTGGCCAGGACGGCGACGGCCGCCGAGGGGGCGCTGTCGGGCCTGCCGACACCGCCGGCCGGATCGGCCACGGCGGTCGCGACCGACCAGGCCTATTGGTCCGCCGTGCGTGGGCTCTATGCGGTGACGCCGGACGTGGTCAATCTGGAGAACGGCTATTGGGGCGTGATGCCGGAGCCTGTCAGGCGCGAGTTCATCCGTCAGACCGACATGGTCAATCAGCAGAACTCCTATTATGCGCGGCAGCGTTTCGGCGCCGATTTCGAGGCGGTGCGGATCAAGGTGGCGGAGGCGGTCGGAGCCGCGCCGCAGGAGATCGCGCTGACGCGCGGCGCGACCGAGGCGCTGCAGCTCCTGATCAGCGGCTACAACCGGTTGAAGCCCGGCGACAGCGTGCTCTATGCCGATCTCGACTACGACTCGATGCAATATGCCATGAACGCGCTCAAGGCGCGGCGCGGCGTCGAGGTCGTCAAGTTCAACATCCCCGAGCCGGCGACGCGGCAGGCCGTGCTCGACGCCTATGCCAGTGCGCTCGACGCCAATCCGAAGACGCGGCTGCTGCTGCTCACCCATGTCAGCCACCGCACCGGGCTGGTGATGCCAGTGGCCGAGATCGTGCGCATGGCCAAAGCGCGCGGGATCGACTGCATCGTCGACGCCGCGCATTCCTGGGGCCAGCTCGACATCAAGGTCGGCGATCTCGAAGCCGACTTCGTCGGTTTCAATTTGCACAAATGGATCGGCGCGCCGCTCGGCATCGGCTTCCTCTACATCAAGAAGGATCGGCTCGACAGCATCGATCGCGACATGGGCGATGAAGACTTTCCCGAGAGCGACATCCGCTCGCGCGTGCATACCGGCACGGTCAATTTCGCCACCGTGCTGACGGTGCCGACCGCCATCGCCCTGCACCAGGAGATCGGCGCCGCAGCCAAGCAGGCGCGGCTGCGCTATTTGCGCGACAGCTGGGTCCGCCGCGCCCGCGCACTCAAAGGGCTGGAGATCCTGACGCCGGACGAGCCCGGCCTTTACGGCGCCATCACCTCGTTCCGGCTGGCCGGCAAGACCAGCAAAGCGGACAACGAGGCCATCGTCGCGCAGCTGCGCGACGAACATCAAGTGCTCACCGTCCGGCGCGCGGGCGTCGCCAATGGACAATGCATCCGCGTGACGCCGGCGCTCTACACGACCGAGGCGGATCTCGACCGCTTGGTGGAGGCGCTGGCGATCATCACCGGCAGCAAGGCCGGCTAAGGCGCCGCCGGCTGTCCGGCTCAGGCGCTGAACACGAAATTGTTGCAGTAGTCCTTGCTCTTCCAGAACCATTCGCCATCGGTGCGCTGGTGGAGCTCGGGATCGAAATTCGCCAACGGGAGCAGCTGGCCGCGGCGCACGAAACTGCCGGAATAGCCAAGGCCGCGCAGCAGCGCGAAGGTCTCTCGCATCCGCTCGAGCGTGGCGAGGCGGCGGTCGCATTCCAGCACGAGCAACGGCCGGCAGCGGCGCAAGGTGCTCACGGCGCCGCGCAGGACATCGAGCTCCGCACCCTCGACGTCGATCTTCATCGCAGAGACCATGTCGCCGCCGGACACGTAGTCATCCAGGCAAATTGTCTGCACCTCGATCGGCCGGGAGGCCTCGACCGGCTGCAGCAGCGACGCCCCCGGCTGATGCCCGTCCGGGATGAACAGCGTTCGCGCCCCCGATGACGAATACACCGCGCGCTGCTCGATGGTCACATTGCTCAACGCGAAGCTCGCGCACAGCCGCGACAGGCCATCGGCCAGGTCCGGCTGCGGCTCGAACGCAATCGCGCGTCCGGGCGCCGACCAGCGCGCCAGCCAATAGAGGAAGCTGCCTTTGTTCGCACCGATGTCGCAGACGATGTCGCCGCGTCCGATCCGCTGCCGCAGCGCGTGAAGTTCCGTCCGGTGATCGCGATACCGCGATCGGATCACCCGTACCAGCGCCCGCGCCGCCTCTCGTCCGATCATTCGCCCCCCAATACCCGCGTGGAGCGGCCAGCTTGATCAGGAGCATGGTCACTTCTTGGCGGGGCGCAGGTAGCAATCAGGCGGGCCCACGACCGTTCCTTGGCCGGCGGCCCCTATTCCTTCTTGGCGTCGTCGAGCACTTTCTTGCAGGCCTCGGAGAGCTGGGCATATTGCTTGGTGAGGCAGGCGACGATGCGCCCGCCGCCGGGCAGCGTATCCGGGCAGAACCTGATGTAATCGGCCAGGCAGGCGGCGCGCTGCTCGTCGGTCGGCAGCTGCTGGGCGGACGCGGCGCCGATGAGACCGATGAACAAAATGGCGCCTGCGAGCTTGGACATCCGGTCTCCCCTCCTGATGCAGGCATCATGAAGATTGCAACCTTCAACATCAACAATGTCAGGCGGCGCCTCCCCAATTTGCTCTCCTGGCTGCGCAGCGCCAGGCCCGACATCGTCTGCCTGCAGGAGCTGAAATGCGCCCAGGCCGAATTCCCGGCCGACGCCATCGCAAAGGCTGGCTACGGCGCGGTGTGGCAGGGTCAGAAGACCCGGAACGGGGTTGCGATCCTCGCGCGCAAAGCAGAGCCGGTACTGATCCGCACTGCCCTGCCCGGCGCGCCCGCGGACAAGGAAGCGCGTTACATCGAGGCCGCCGTGCGCGGCATCGTGATCGGCTGTCTGTATCTGCCGAACGGCAATCCGCAGCCGGGTCCGAAATTCGACTACAAGCTCGCCTGGTTCAAGCGGCTGAACAGGCACGCGGCTGATTTCATCGAGCATGACCTGCCGGTCGTGCTCGCCGGCGACTACAACGTCGCGCCGACGCCGCTGGATATCTATCCGACGCGGTCATGGAACAAGGATGCGTTGATCCAGCCGAGCAGCCGCGCGGCCCTCAAGGCGCTGCTCGACCAGGGTTGGTGCGACGCGATCCGCACGCTGCATCCGGACCAGCCGATGTTCACCTTCTGGGACTACAAGCGCAACCGCTGGCCGCGCGATGCGGGGCTCAGGCTCGATCACCTGCTGCTGAGCCCGCAGCTCGCGCCGCGCCTGACCAAGGCCGGCATCGACCGCGCCATCCGTGGCGAGGACGGCGCGAGCGATCACGCGCCGGCCTGGATCGTGCTGACATAGCCTCTCAGTCGCGCCCCGCATCCATGATCGCCTGCGCCAGCCGCGCCGGATCGGAGAAGCACAGCTCATGGCTGCCGGACACCTGCACCAGCCGGAACAGGCCGAGCTTGCTCGACAGCCGCGGATGCCAAGGCAAACCGTGCGGCAGCGCGGTGTCCTCGGTGCAGTTGATGTAGGATTTGGCGATGGTCATCTCGGCCGGATTGGTGCGCAGCTTGATCGCATCGGTGAAGGTCTTGTTCGGATGCGGATTGAGCACCTCATAGGCGCGGGTCGCGGTGGCGAGATCGGCATCGTTGATGAAAGCCTCGCGCCAGATCGGAAACGGCAGCACCACCGAGCCGTCGCCGCGCTCGGCGGCCACCGCGTCGAACAGCGCGACATATTGCGGCGGCACCATGTCGTTGAGGCACTCACCATTGTTCGGCACGAACGCATTCCAGTAGATCAGGCGGCGGATGCGCGTCGGGATGCGGTCGGCGACGCCGGTGATCACCATGCCGCCATAGGAGTGTCCCATCAAGACGGCATCGGTGATGTCCTGCTCGGTGAAATAGTCGCAGATCGATTGGATCGCCTCGTCGAGACCGGTGGTCTTGGGGTCGCCCGGGCGGTTGCCGCGGATGGTCGGCAGATGCACGATATGCCCGGCAGAGCGGATATGCGCCGCGACTGGCTCGAGCTCGGCGCCGGTATGCCAGGCGCCGTGGACCAGGACGTAGGTTGACATGATCAGGTTCCTTTGCACTGTTGATGGCGGTGCAAGCAAACATGGCCGCGCGGCAGCCGCCGCGCTTGGCTGCAACTGAACCCGAATGGTCTCGGAGTGAACCGATGCCTGGCGCGGAGCCGCAACGGCTGCGGAGCTGGAATACCGCCGCGGTACGGCCGGCCGAGCAATTCTCCTATTACCGCGAGGCGATCTGCCAGGCCTTCATGAACCTGACGCCTGAACCGGCCCGCGGCATCGGCTTTGCGGCCGAGGTCCAGAGCATCGGCATCGGCCGAGACGGGAAAAACACGACCGGCGCGATCAACCGCGTGACCTTTCCCGAGCATGTGGTGCGCCGCTCGCGCGCCGACATCGCCGCCTCCGCCCAACGCTGCTTCTACCTCAATCTCAAGCTCGCCGGTCGCTGCACCATCGTGCAGGACGATTGCGAAGTCAGCCTGTCGGCGGGCCAGGTCGGCATCTTCGACAGCGACCGCACCTTCGCGCTGCAGCATGATCGCGGACCGTCACTCGGCGTCATCTCATTCCGCGTTCCCGCCGAAGCGCTGTTCAGCCGGCTGCCAAACGCGCCCGACATCGCGCCGATGCGGCTGTCCGACGATCCCTGCGTGGGCGCGCTGATCGTCGAGACGGCGCGCTCGCTCAACGCCAACGCGCTGCGGCTCGCAGCGGACGACACGGCTGCGCTGTTCGACGTGCTGCTCGATCTCGCCGCGCTCGGCGTGTCGCGCAGCTTCCGTCGCGAGGCGCATGCCACCACCTCATTCGCCGACGCGACCACGCTGGCCTTGCGCCGTGCCATTCACGAGCGGCTGCGCGAGCCGGGCCTGACGGTCGCGACCGTCGCCCGCATGGTGGGGATCAGCGAGCGCTATGTGCACAAGCTGCTGGCCCGCGCCGGCACCAGCTTCTCCGAGCTGGTGATGGAGCGCCGGCTGGATGGCGCCGCGCGCGACCTGCGCGATCCCTGTTGCGCCGCGCGTGACATCGGCAGCATCGCCTTCGACTGGGGCTTTTCGGATCTGTCGCATTTCACGCGCCGCTTCAAGCAGCGTTTCGGCATGCGCCCGCGCGACTGGCGGGCCCAGCTCACGGCGCCGTCCCGTTGACGGCCGCCGGCATCAGCGCGGCTTCGGTTCACGTGCGACGCCCCACGGCCAGATCTCATGCGCCTTTGACTCGCACGCATTTCGTTGTCATCGCCTGAGCTCTGACGACTGATGAGTTCGCCACCCATTCGCAAGCCGCACATGGTTTGCGCAGGCAACTGAGCGGCACCGGACTTGCCGGCACCAGCGTGCATAAGCCCTTTCTGGGTCGGGACAGGACTCGCCGGCTTGCGCTGACCCCTTCTGGTCATTTGCCGAGGCGAGCCATCGCGAGCGCGCCAGCCCGCCGACGCTCGAACGATTCGTTTACTACAACGCTTCATGTGGCACGCGACAGCGCATCATCCGGCATCGAGCGTGTTTGACGCTAATTGTCACGACATCAATCACCGCTCATGCAAACTGTTTGCGAACAACGCCACGAACTACGTAATTATCCTGAATACAGACATCGCGCGGAATCGGAAAGACTGCGCCTCCCGCTGAGCGGGCAAGATGACGGCCTGTACATCAGGACGGCATCACCACTCAGACGACGCTCAGACGGATCCCCGATACAGAGGCGATGATGATTGACAGACGAACGCTCATCAAAGGCGCAGGCGCGGCGCTCACCGCCGCTGCGGCACTCGGACCTCACGGCGCCCGCGCCCAGGCCGCCGATCCGCTCTGCTACGCATCCGTCCGCGAGCTCATCGCCATGTTCCGGGCGCGCAAGGCGTCCCCGGTCGATCTCTTGAAGGCGCAGATCAAGCGGGTCGAGGCCTATAATCCGAAAGTCAACTGCATCACCTACGAGCATTTCGATCAGGCGCTCAAGGAAGCCAAGGCCTCCGAAGACCGCTATCGTCGCGGCACCGCAAGGCCACTGGACGGGATCACGGTCGCCATCAAGGATGAATTCAGCAGGCCGGGCTGGCGGACGACGCAGGGCTCGCTCATCTACAAGGACTCGCCGCCGGCCACGGAAAGCTCCGCGATCGCCGACGCGCTCGAGGCGGCCGGAGCCGTCATGCCGTTCCAGACGACGGTCCCCGAATTCTACCTCTTCCTCGGCGCATCGACCCGCGCCTGGGGCACGACACGCAATCCGTGGAATCTCGAATACTCCCCGGGCGGATCGTCCGCCGGATCGGGAGCGGCGCTGGCTGCCGGCTTCGCCACGCTCGCGATGGGCTCCGACATGGGCGGCTCGATCCGGATTCCCGCCTCGCAATGCGGCCTCTATGGTTTCAAGCCGCCATTCGGGCGCGTCGCAGGTGGCGAAATCCCCTACTCGACATCCGGCCCGATGGCGCGGCGCTTCGACGACCTGGTGCGCTTCCAGAACGCGATCGTTGGCCCGTCCGACAGGATCATGGCCGCGATGCGTCCTCGCCTCGATTATCCCATGCGCTACCCTCGGATTGCGGGATGGCGGATCGCTGTTGACTGGGGCGCCGGCATCGCCGACGTCATTCCCTCGGTGAAGGCCGCGATGCTGAAGGGCATCGACGCGCTGCGCGCCGAGAGCTGCGTCGTGGACGAGGTCGACTGCGGGCTCACCAAGGCGCACAAATTCGTCTATATCCGGGGACTGATGGCGACATCGATCGGCACCGCGATCGAGATCTCGAACGCCCATCGCGATCGGCTCTCGCCCTATATGACCGACCTGCTCGACCAGGTCGGGCCCGTCGGCCCCCGCCAGGCCGAAGAGGCCGAGGAGTTGCTGGAACGGCTGCACCGCCAGGTCCAGCAGCGCGTGTTCGACAAAGGCTACAGCGTGCTGCTGATGCCGACGATGGCCACGCCTCTCATCGGCGCCGACATGTTCAAGAGCAAGGAGAACAACGTCGATCCCTGGGTCGGCACCGGCCTCGGGTTGGCTCTGACATGGCACTGGAATCTGCTCAACCGCTATCCGGTCCTCGACGTCCCGCTCGGCGTGGTCGAGCAGCGGATGCCCTCGGGCATGCAGGTGATCGGACAGACCTACACCGATCTCGACGTGTTCCAGTTCGCGTCGAGCTGGTCTCGCCTGCGACCGTCGCTGTTCGCCGGCGAGCGCTTCCCGACCTTCACCTGACGCGGCGGGCCCGCATGGTGCAGGTCCAAGGCAAGGGCTGCAAGCGGTGCGGCTCGACAGCGAGGTCAGGCATGACGCCGAGATGTCTTCGACGCGGGGTTCTGCTGGTCCTGATCTCAGCGCTCTACCGCGAGTCCGGCGCCTTGGCCCAGCAGGCCAGGACGCCGTCGCTCGAAGATCTGGCCAAGGCGGCGCAGAATCCGATCGCGGACACGATCAGCGTCGGCCTCGAGACGATCGTGATGCCAAATACGGGTCCGTACCGGCAGACGGCCAACGTCGTCAAGATCGAGCCGGTCATCCCGTTCCAGCTCAATGCAGACTGGAATCTGGTGACACGCACCACCATTCCCGGCATCGCCCAGGTTCGCTTCTCGGCCGAGCAGGGCCGGATCGGCGGCGTCGGCGACGTCAACCAGATCCTCGCGCTCACGCCGTCGCATTCGGGTCCCCTGATCTGGGGTGTCGGCCCGACCTTCTCCTATCCGTCAGCGACCGACCCCGCCCTCGGTTCAGGAAAATGGAGCGCGGGTCCGACCCTGGTCGCGCTGACCATGCCGGGTCCGTGGGTACTCGGCGTGCTCGCCAACAACATCTGGTCGTTTGCAGGTCCGAGCGACCGTGCGCCGGTGAACCAGATGATGCTGCAGTACTTCGTCACCTATAATTTCTCCGACGGCTCCTATATCAGTGCCAGCCCCGTCATCACGGCGAACTGGCTGGCAAAGGGCCGCGATCGCTGGGTTATTCCCATCGGAGCCGGCGTCGGCAAGATGTTCATGGTCGATCAGCAGCCGATCAATGCTGAAATCGGCGTGTATTACAACCTGCTGAAGCCTGACCACGCATCGCATTGGCAGTTTCGGGCGAGCCTGGCTTTCCTGTTCCCGAAATGATGCTGCTCGGGATGAAAGCCGAGGCGATCCTGGAGGAACGCACATGACGCCGATGTCGAAACGCAGCCGCTGGCTCATCCTTCTAACCGTCTCCAGCGCGCTCGCGCTCGTCGTGATCGACATGACGGTGCTCTATACGGCGCTGCCCAGCCTGACCTATGAGCTCGGCGCAACAGCGTCGGAGAAATTGTGGATCGTCATGGCCTATGGCCTCGTCGTCGCCGGTCTCCTTCCAGGCTTCGGCTCGCTCGGCGATCGCGTCGGCCACAAGAAGACATTCGTCGCCGGGCTCATCGTGTTCGGACTGGCCTCTCTCGTCGCCGCCTATTCGCCGACCGCCATGGTCCTGATCGGCGGCCGCGTCCTGCTCGCCATCGGCGCGGCACTGATGATGCCGGCGACGCTGTCGATCATTCGCATCACCTTTTCCGATGACCACGAACGAGCGCTCGCCATCGCCATCTGGGGTGCCGTCGCATCCAGCGGCGCGGCGGTCGGGCCCCTGGTCGGCGGCGTTCTGCTGGAATATTTCTGGTGGGGCTCGGTGTTCCTGATCAACGTGCCGCTGGTCGCCCTGGCGCTGGTCGCCGGCCTGCTGCTGATTCCGGCCCCGGCCGCTCGCGGCGAGCGCGACTGGGACCTGCTGGGTTCAATCCAGGTGATGGCCGGGCTGATCGGGTTTGCCTATGTCGTCGAGGAGCTCGGCAGCCGCCAGTCTTCCGTCGTCATTCTCGCCGGCGCGGCGATCGCGACCGCCATCATGTTGACGGTGTTCGTGCGCCGCCAATTGCGGCTCAAGGATCCCTTGCTCGACTTCACCTTGTTCAGAAACCTCGAGTTCACGCTCGGCGTGATCACCGCGATCGTGGCGTCGCTTGCCATCGCGGGCACCGAGCTGGCGATCAGCCAGCGCCTGCAGCTCGTCCTTGGCTATTCGCCGCTGCAGGCGGCCTTGTACATCCTGCCGGCGCCGCTCGGGGCGTTCATCGGCGGGCCGCTCGCGAGCCTGATGCTCCGTCGCGTCGGAGCCGCCACCACGATGTCCGGCGCGCTCGCGATCTCAAGCATCGGCGCGGCCGGCTACCTGCTCTGCTACAACGCCGATATGGTGCTGCAATTGATCTGCATCGCAATCAACGGTCTCGGGCTCGGAGCGTCCATGGCGGCCGCCTCCAACGCCGTGATGACTCACGCGCCCGAAGGCCGCGCAGGCATGGCCGCCTCGATCGAGGAGGTGTCGTTCGAGCTCGGTGGCACCATCGGCATCAGCATCTTCGGAAGCATCCTGTCCGGGGTCTACACGGCCGTCATGGTGCTGCCCGACGGAGCGGGCGTTGCCAGCGCCGCGCGCGACAGCATCGATGCGGCGCTGATCGCGGCCGAGCGCCTGCCGACCGACATCGCCGCGGTCGTCACGTCACACGCGCATCGCGCCTTCGATCAGGCGTTTCTGACCGTCATCGTCGCGGCGACGCTCGTCCTGCTCGGCACTGCTTTGCTGGTGTGGCTCGGAACGAGCCGGCTTCGTCTTCGCGCGGCCCTGTAAGCGGCGCGCCGCGGAGGGCCGCGTCGGCCGTATCAGCCTCCGCGGAGTCGCCGCCAGCGACTGCGTGCCGGCGCGGTCTCCGCGCACGGCGTTCGCGTCACGCGGAAAGCCGCCTGGCGTTCGCCGCCACGTAGTCGCGATAGAGATCGACGATCGCCGCCGGGCTCGCCCCCGCCATCAGCTTCGCAGTTGCCTCCAGCGCTGCAACGATCTTTTCGTTGACCATCAGCTCCGCCTCTTCGCCCGCATCGGCTTCGCCGCGCGCGAACTTCTCCAACCGCAAGCGGATCACTTCGCCGGCTTCCATGGCCAGCATCGCGGCTGCGAACCAGGGACACTCGGCTTCGGCGGTTGCCGTCTTGGACGGCGGTGTCGGCAAGGACATTGGTTGTTTGCTCATCGTCAGCGTCCGAAATCACCAACGGACATGCGACGAATACGCTTCAACTTTTAAAGATGCAGACGCACAATCATCGGCGTTTTTGATTCCCGTCGAACCAGTTGTTAACCACGCAGCCCTCTCAGCATCGCGAGCTGAGCTCGCCATGACTTGGTGAGGCGACAACGAGCGAGACGCCGCCAACGAGCGGCTGCTCACTTCAGGATGCGATCCTCAAGCCGCCGACACTGTCGTTGCGCTGGGCGAGCGGCGGAGGCCGATGTAGCCGAGGCAGAGGAAGCCAAGGATCATCATCGCCCAGGTGGACGGTTCCGGCACTGCATCGGTGATCGGCGTCATGGTGCCGGTGAAATTTCCCGGTCCCTCGAATGTCACCGCGGTGATGAAGGCCAGCGGGTTCTCGGGATCGACACCGGGATTGATGCCGAGTACCTCGAACTGATTGACGCCGGAGCCGGCAAAACTGAACAATTGCCCGCCGGCGAGCTTGGTTTCCGAGATCCATTGGGTTCCGTTCCACAGCAGCAGGTCGAACAGACCCGAATTTCCGGTCGGCAGGGTGACGCTGGCGAAATTGGGATCGCCGGCACCGGTCCTGTAGATGTATCCGATCGCGCTTGCGGGATCGATATTGTAGGTCACCCCCGGCGCGACGGTGAGGTTGAAGCCGTAGGTAACCTGACCGTTCTGGACGGTCGTGGTCGGCAGATTGATTGGCCCAGGTGAATTCGGCAGTATCTGGAAATTGGAATAGACGCGCGACATCGCGCTGACATTGCCGTTGTTCAGCACCACCGTCGAGCCGTCCCGGGTCTGCAGCGCACTGATCTCGATCGTGTATTGCGTGTTGGTGGCGAGCGCGACCCCGTGGGTGAAATCCGCGGGCGTGACCGTGTAGGAGGTCACACCAGGACCGACATTCTTCGTGGTCACCTGGCCGGAATCGATCACCTGATGGTTGGAATTGAACGTCTCCAGATTGTTCTGATAGATGTTGATGCGATAGCCGTTGACCGTCGTCCCCGGCGGCGGTGACCAGCTGAAGGTCGGCGCCTGTGCTGTGCCGGACAGCGTGATGCTACGGACGAACGGGATCTCCGCCGTCCCCGCCAGGCTCTTTTGAACCGTCGCAGTATCCGCGCCATTGGTGTAGTGGAAGGTAAAAGGGTTGGTGAGATTGGCCGGATTGTTGTTAGCGCTCGCGCTGCACGGCGAGCAGATCCGCGTCAGCCCAGTGAAGAAATTGGGCGTGGCCGGGCTGCTCTGGCCGATCATGCCGAACGTAATCATGTTGCCCGTGGCGGCATTGACCGTGGTGGCATATCCGGTCGTCCCACCAGTCGGACCATTGGGGACGACGCTGGTAGCGCCATAGCGGATGAACTGGCCGGATTGAAAGTCGAGATTGTTGGGTCCGACATTATACCACTGCACATAAGGATCGCTGACCGTGATCGCACTGGCAACGGCCGGACCGCACCACGAACCGGCTGTCAACGCGACCAAGAAAACGTTGGATAATACGCTCGACGGCGAGACGGCAAAACCTTCCTTCATCTGTCCACCCCCTGTGATCAGATTCATATTCGGAAAGCGATCGAGCGGCGCTTGGCGCGCGGCCCTATGCGAAATTTTCTGACTTGTTAGTTGGATTATTGTTAGTTTTAAGAGCGTTAGCTTAATTGTTGTTCGCTTGACGCCTGATCGTTGGCGGCTTGACAGCAGCGCGCCTCATGATCTGGCGCTAATGAGCCAGGTCAATTGTAGTTCAGACGATTTTGACAAAATGCATAATCAAGTATGACGCCGCCTCTTAAGCGTGTCAACGTGTCGCGGCACGGCGCGCGATGACTTTGCGTGCGGCAAGCCGTCGGAGACGCTTCACCCTGTGTGAGGACAATAGTCGTCCATTTGCACGCCACCGGGTAGTATTACCAGCGTGACCAGCACCACGTCGTCGCACCGTCGGCTGCTCACTTTCTCCAAAGGCTGACGAGCAGCAGCGAGTTCGGGGCTTTATTTCCGCACATCAGATCGCAGACATCGATTTGTGGACGCCTGAAGAAGTCAACTATGTCTCCGAAGGGGAATAAGCTACGCATCCACACTGAACACTGCACTCGCAACGACGTGGGGAGAGATCCCGTCCCGATCGCGGAGGAGAACACTCTTGGGCTTCCTGTTCGTCCTCGCCGTCGGCCTCATCGCCGGCACCTTGTCGGGCATCGTCGGCACCGGCTCGTCGATCATGCTGATGCCGGTTCTCGCTTATGAATACGGACCGAAGGAGGCGGTGCCGATCATGGCGGTTGCCGCGGTGATGGCGAACCTGTCGCGCATCCTGGCGTGGTGGCGCGAGGTCGACTGGCGCGCCTGCGCGGCCTATTCAGTGACGGGCATTCCGGCGGCGGCGCTTGGCGCGCGCACGCTCCTGATCCTGCCCTCGCAAGCTGTGGACATCACGATCGGGCTGTTCCTGATGGCCATGGTGCCGGTACGGCATTGGCTGACGCGCCATGAGATCAAGGCCAATCTCTGGCATCTTGCGCTGGGCGGTGCGATCATCGGATTTCTGACCGGTATCGTGGTCTCGACCGGGCCGCTCAGCGTACCGCTGTTCCTGTTCTATGGCCTGTCGAAGGGCGCCTTCCTCGCCACGGAAGCCGCGAGCTCGCTCGGGCTCTATCTGTCGAAATCCGTCACCTTCCAGCGATTCGGCGCGCTGACGCCGGATATCCTGCTCAAGGGCCTGATCGCCGGCGGCTCGCTGATGGCCGGCGCCTTCGTCGCCAAGCGCTTCGTCCTGCACATGAAGCCGGATGTGTTCCGCCTGGTCATGGATGGCATCATGCTGGCCGCGGGCCTAAGTATGTTATGGAACGCCACCCACTCCTGACCGCATCGATTCTCCGCTCATGGCCAAGAATGCCCTCTCCTTCGTCTGCCAGAATTGCGGCGCGGCCTATTCGCGCTGGCAGGGCAAATGCGAGGCCTGCGGCGAGTGGAACACGCTGGCGGAAGAGGACACCACGGGCGCGACCTCGGCGCCGGTGTCGCTGCGTTCCAAGCGCAAGGGCCGCACCTTCCAGCTGGAATCCCTGACCGGCAAGAGCATCGACGCGCCGCGGCTGTCGTCGGGCATGACCGAACTCGACCGCGTCACCGGCGGCGGCTTCGTCCGCGGCTCGGTGCTGTTGGTCGGCGGCGATCCCGGCATCGGCAAATCGACCTTGCTGACGCAGGCCACCTCGATGCTGGCGCGCGCCGGCCATCGCGCGGTCTACATCTCCGGCGAGGAGGCGGTGGCCCAGGTGCGGTTGCGCGCCGAGCGGCTGGGGCTCGCCGACGCCCCGGTGCAACTCGCGTCCGAGACCTCGGTCGAAGACATCATCTCGACGCTGTCCGAGGGCGGCGTGCCCCGGCTGATCGTGATCGATTCGATCCAGACGATGTGGACCGACACGGTCGAATCAGCACCGGGCACGGTCACCCAGGTCCGCGCCTCGGCGCAGATGCTGATTCGCTTCGCCAAGAAATCCGGCGCCGCCATCATCCTGGTGGGCCATGTCACCAAGGACGGCCAGATCGCCGGCCCCCGCGTCGTCGAACACATGGTCGACGCGGTGCTGTCGTTCGAGGGCGAAGGCTCGCAGCAGTTCCGCATCCTGCGCGCGGTCAAGAACCGGTTTGGCCCGACCGACGAGATCGGCGTGTTCGAGATGACCGGGCTCGGCCTGCGCGAGGTCACCAATCCCTCCGAGCTGTTCTTGTCTGAGCGCGATCTCGGCAGCCCCGGCACCGCCGTGTTCGCCGGGATCGAGGGCACGCGGCCAGTGCTGGTCGAAATCCAGGCGCTGGTGGCGCCGACCTCGCTGGGCACGCCACGCCGCGCCGTGGTCGGCTGGGATCCGAGCCGGCTGTCGATGGTGCTGGCGGTGCTGGAAGCGCATTGCGGCGTCAAACTGTCGGGCTACGACGTGTATCTGAATGTTGCCGGCGGCCTGCGCATCCACGAGCCGGCGGCGGATCTGGCCGCCGCCGCGGCGCTGGTGTCGTCGCTGGTCAACGCGCCGCTGCCGCCGGATGCAGTCTATTTCGGCGAAATCTCGCTGTCCGGCGCGGTTCGACCGGTGGCGCAGACCTCGGCGCGGCTGAAGGAAGCCGCCAAGCTCGGCTTCGGCCGCGTCGTGCTGCCGGAGCGCGCGCGCGGCGAGGCCGGAGGCGATGCCGGCCTCGTCTTGAATACCGTCGGCGGATTGACCAGCCTGGTGGCCGACATTGCCGCGCGCGGAACCCCTCGCGGCCGCCAGGACGCGGCTCGCGACGATGGCGATATGCGGGATCAGGGCCGCCGCGCCCCGAGCCATGCCGAAAAAAATGCCACACCAGCGAGATTCCGCCGTCAGGACGGCTAGGCGGACCGTGACGTTCCCATGACTCGCCGCTATACAACCCCGCATCCGGGCTGGCACGGGAGCGTGCGGCATCCGGATTTGCCGGGGACCCCTGCTCTCCTCCGCCTGGAGGGCGGTCCTCGTCGTCGCGACGCGAACCTTGGACCTGTGAAGCGGACCTGATCAGCCGATGCCGATAACGATCCTCGATCTCATCCTGCTCGGCGTCATGCTGATCTCGGGGCTGCTCGCGATGGTTCGCGGCTTCATGCGCGAGGTCCTGTCGATTGCGGCCTGGGGCGCGGCGGCTCTGGTAACGCTTTATTCATTCTCCAAGCTGCTGCCGACCGCCAAGACCTATTTCAACAACGACACGGTCGCGAGCGTGGTGGTCGTCGCCGGTACTTTTGTCGGCACCTTGCTGATCGTCTCGGTGATCACGGTGAAGATCTCCGACATGATCCTCGATTCGCGCATCGGCGCGCTCGATCGGACCCTCGGCTTCCTGTTTGGACTGGGCCGTGGCCTCCTGATCGTCGTGGTCGCCTTCCTGTTCTTCAGCTGGCTGGTTCCGGATAAGCAGCGTCCCGACTGGGTCACCGCGGCGAAATCGCGGGTGGTGCTGCAGGGAACCGGGGATTGGCTGATGTCGCTCTTGCCTGATGATCCCGAGAACACCATTTTAAAGAAATTCAAGAAGAACAAGCCGGACGACGACCAGACTGACACCGAGTCGCCCGGAGTGGGCGGCGATGGGTACAGCAAGCCTGCCCGCGACAGCTTGAAGAAGCTGATCGAAAAACCCGCGGCCAAGTAAGCCAAGCCCAGAAGAGAGGCGCGATGGACCTGCACCACGATTCTTCCGGCGAAGCCCAAACGGACTCCCACGCGGATCTGGACTTCGGACCTCAAGCTGACCTCAGAGACCCTGACCTGGACGGAGACACGCTGCGCGAAGAGTGCGGCGTGTTCGGCATTTATGGGCACAGCGATGCCGCCGCGATCACCGCACTCGGCCTGCATGCGCTCCAGCATCGCGGCCAGGAGGCCGCCGGCATCGTGTCCTATGACGGCACGCGCTTTCACAGCGAGCGCCGGCTCGGCCTGGTCGGCGACACCTTCTCCCGCCGCGAGGTGATCGAACGGCTGCCCGGCAATGCCGCGATCGGCCATGTCCGCTACGCCACGACCGGCGCGACCATCCTGCGCAACGTGCAGCCGCTGTTTGCCGAGCTCGGCGCCGGCGGCTTCGCCGTCGGCCACAATGGCAACCTCACCAACGGCCTCACTCTGCGCCGCGAGCTGGTACGCGCCGGCGCAATCATGCAGTCGACCACCGACACCGAGGTGATCCTGCACCTCGTCGCGCACTCCCGGCGCACCAATTTCATCGACCGCTTCATCGAGGCGCTGCGCGCGCTCGAAGGCGCCTATTCGCTGGTCTGCATGACCAACAAGAAGCTGATCGGCGCCCGCGATCCCCTGGGCATCCGCCCGCTGGTCTATGGCGAGCTCGACGGCTGCCCGATCCTGGCGTCCGAGACCTGCGCGCTCGACATGATCGGCGCGCGCTACATCCGCGACATCGAGCCCGGCGAAGTCGTGATCTTCGATGAAACCGGCGCGCACAGCCACAAGCCGTTCCCGCCCAAGCCGGCGCGGCCTTGCGTGTTCGAATATATCTACTTCGCCCGCCCCGATTCCATCGTTGGCGGCCGCTCGGTCTACGAGGTGCGCAAGGCGTTCGGCGCGCAGCTCGCGCGCGAGAGCCATCCCGATGTCGATGTCGTCGTTCCGGTGCCGGACTCCGGCGTGCCGGCGGCGATCGGCTACAGCCAGCATTCCGGCGTGCCGTTCGAGCTCGGCATCATCCGCAATCACTATGTCGGCCGCACCTTCATCCAGCCGACGCAAGCGATCCGCGAATCCGGCGTGCGCATGAAGCACTCGGCCAACCGTGCCGCGATCGAAGGCAAGCGCATCATCCTGATCGATGACTCGCTGGTGCGCGGCACCACCTCGCGCAAGATCGTGCGCATGATGCGCGATGCCGGCGCCACCGAGGTGCATTTCCGCCTGGCGTCACCGCCGATCCTCTACCCCGACTATTACGGCATCGATCTGCCGGATCGCGGTGGTCTCCTGGCGGCAACGCATTCGCTCGAGGAGATGCGCGAGCTGATCGGCGCCGATTCGCTGGCCTTCCTGTCGATCGACGGCATGTACCGGGCGATGGGCGAGCCGGCCCGCGACCCCGCAGCGCCGAAATATGCCGACCACTGCTTCACCGGCAATTATCCGACCCATCTGACCGACCAATCGCTGGTCGAGCCGACGCAGCATCAGCTGTCGTTGCTGGCGGAAGCGAGCTGAGGCTCCCGCCCGGCGCTACCACAGAGGGATCCGGGACGATGCGAGGCATCGGACCCGGACGCTCCCGGTGTCTGATGCGGTCATCCGGAGCTTCCGGATTCGCCGCCTCGCTGTGCCGCCGCGTGACTGCAACGCGCCGTCCCTGAAGCCGGTGCCGGAAACCAAAACGAGCTGTTCCCGGTTATCCTGTGACACTAGCCACGGGCCTCCAACTCCATCATAAGGCCCGGAGGATTGGTCCTGGCGGTTCGCGCGCTCAGCGCATAATGCGACGCGCATGAGGCCAGGACGACGATGGACGCTGCATGATGACCCTACCCCTCGCCAATCGGATTGCCCTGGTCACCGGCGCCTCGCGCGGCATCGGCTACGCGACCGCGCGGGCGCTTGCCCGCGCCGGCGCGCATGTCGTGGCTGTTGCACGCACGCAAGGCGGGCTCGAGGAACTCGATGACGAGATCCGCAAAGAGACCGGCAACGGCGCCACGCTGGTGCCGCTCAGCATGGCCGATACCGACGGCATCGCGCGGCTCGGCGCCGCGCTGCACGAGCGCCATGGCCGGCTCGACATCCTCGTCGGCAACGCCGCTGTGCCCGGCCCCTCCTCGCCGCTCGGCCATATCGACCTGAAGGCGTGGAACGATGTGCTCACGGTCAATCTCACCGCCAACGTCCAGCTGATCCGCTGCATGGAGCCGCTGCTGAAGGCCTCCGACGCCGGTCGCGCCGTGTTCCTGACCTCCGGCGCCGCCCATAAGGCGCAGGCCTATCTGGGCCCCTATGCGGTGACCAAAGCGGCGGTGGAAACGCTGGCGCGGGTCTGGGCCCATGAGACCGAGCGCACGCCCCTGCGCGTGAACCTGTTCAGCCCGGGGCCGATCCGCACCCGCATGCGCGCCACCGTGTTTCCCGGCGAAGACCCGATGACCCTGGAGACGCCCGAGCAGGTCGCCGAGTTCATCGTGCCGATGTGCCTGCCGTCCTGGACGGAAACTGGAAAGCTCTACGAGTACAAGAGCCGCGCGCTGAAGAGCTTCCAGCCACCGGCCTAACGCGGCGAACTGGCGCGTTCGGCAAGCGCGATGCCGATCGTCGCGAGGCCATGCTGACGTCATGCGGCCTCGCCGTGCCGCCGCGTTCAGCGCGATAGCGGATGGTCCTCGCGTGCAGCGGCCGCGACGAGATCGATCGCGCGCTCGGGACAGGCGACAACACACAGGCCGCAGGCGAGGCACAGCTGGCTGTTCGGCGTATACGCCGTCTTCATGCCGTGAAAGCGGACGCGCATCCTGCCGAGGAAGGACAGCGTGCGGAAGTCTGCATCGCGGATCGGGGCGACGTCGAACACGTCGTAGGGACACACCTCGACACAATCGCCCTTCGCCTCGCATCTGTTGTGATCCACGACCGGAACGAAGGCGCCCGGCTCCGCCTTGCAGCCCGCGCCTGGACGCTTCGGATGTTGCGCCGCCTTGCGCGCCTTGGCGGCATTGGTTCGCTTCGATGGCGTCGGCTCGGTATGGTCGGTCACGCGTTCTACTCCCATTCGAAACCTGTCAGCCGGCGCATCTCGCGCGTGGTCGTCGACGCGCCGGCGCAAACCTGCTGCGAAACATCGAACGTCGCTTGCCGCTATTTCGCGGCAGCAGTGGTCGCGCCGGGCTTGGCGGCGGGCGCCTTGCCCGCAGCCGGGACCTGGCGATCGCGCACCGCCGCGAGCTCCTTGCGCAGCTTCTCCTGCTGCTCCGGAGACAGCACGGGGCGCTGGTCGTCCTGGGGCAGGTCGTTGACTGGGAGATAATTGTACGTGGTGCCGAACTGCGTCGCCGTGGCGGACGGGCTGGTGGCCGACGGGGTCGTGCCCGACGTGGTGCAGCCGCCGACCAGCGACACGACACACAGCGCCGTTGCGGCCAAGGCGCATCGCGCAGCCGTCCGCATCGCTCCGGGGTTGATGCGACGACGGTTCATCGCGCCGCCGCCATGGTGTGTGCGGGCAACTGGGCCGTGATGCCATGATCGTTGGACTCGAGCCCCGGCAGGCTCTTCACCCAGGGATAGCCGCGCCGGCCCATGTCGTGGCCGCGGTCGAACAGCGCCGTCATGTAGCTGCGATCGAACGGACCGTCAGCCTTGACCTGGAAGTCTCCGGGCACGCTCGCGAGATTGAAATCAATGCCGTTGAATTTCGCCACCGAATAGATCCGATAGATATCGCCGATGCCCTGGTTCTTGATCAGCGTCGAGAGCGAGCGCTGGGTGACCGACAGCACGTCGGCGCCGACGCTCTCCCATTGCGGATCGATGCGGGCATTGCGGATGACATAAAGATGCGCGCCGTTGACGGTCCTGCGTGGCCCGCGGCCGGCGACCAGACGCAGCACCGAGGGGCCGATGAAAACCTGCCTTGTGACGCCGCCATCGACGTGGAGCTCGTCATAGTCCTTGTCGCCGATCTTCACCTTGATGCGCACGGGCGCGAAGGCGCCGGGGACGGTGGCGGAGGCGAGCAGCACCTTGCGGAACAGATCGACGGCCTCCGACGTGTCGGCCGCGGCGATGCGGCCCATGTCCCACAGCACCGGCCGCTGCGCATCGAGATTGGTGGTGCCGATCAAGAGCACCCTGCCCTTGCGCCTCTCGCGGGCAATGTCGCGCAAGAAGTCGCGGTCGACATATTTCTCGATCAGCCGCGACAGCGGCGTGTTGTCAGCAAGCGCCGAGCCCTGCAGCAGGCCGGGGACATTGACCGTGAAGATGTCCTTGCGCTCATAGGCGGTGAAGACCTCCTGCAGCCGATCGTCGTGTTCGCGGCCGAGAAAGACGAATGGGGCCATCAGCGCGCCCGAGCTCACGCCGGTCACCATGTCGAACGACGGCCGGTTGCCGGCCTCGCTCCAGCCGACCAGGAGCCCGGCGCCGAACGCGCCGTTCTCCGCGCCACCGGAGATCGCCAGGAAATTCAGCGGACGCGAGCTGGCGATCTCGGCCGACGCGCGCTGCATCGCGGCCTCGGCGAAATGCGGCGCCGGTTCATCGCCCCAATAACGCACGTCGCGGAAGCCGACCGGCTCGGCCGCGACGGCGGCCACCTCGGGCAGTGCATTGCGCGGCATCACGGCGGCACATGCCGCCAGCAGCAGCGACGCTGCGAAAGCGAGCGCGACGCGCGGGGCCAAAGCGCGGAAAGAGACGGCAGACTTCATCGCGACGCTTGCTGCTCCACGCTGGCGACCGCAGGCTGCGGCGTGCCGGGCCTGGCTTCGTCGGCGCCCTTGTCGGTCCAGTCGGGCGGCAGGCCAAGGCCGGCCCCGACGAAGCCCTTCAGGCCGGGAAAGCGTCCGTACTGCTCACATGCGGCATATTTGGGAGCGCCACCCAGCTTGGCCGGCAGGGTCGAGGCCGCTGGCAGCGACGGCAGACCGCCAAAGGGGGACTCCCCGGTCGATACCAGTTTGGCGAAATCGGCGCCGAATTCGGACGCGAGGTCGTAGGCGTCGCCGTCCTTGGCCATGCGTGCCGTGGACACCGAATTGGCGCTGCGGGCCCACACCATGGCCGCCTTCTGGAACCCGGCGAAGTTGCGCGCCTCGGCCTCGACTGACAGCGTGCCGAGCCCGACCGGAAGCCGCGGCACCGGCACCGGAACCCCCGGCAGCGCCACGGTCTTGGCGATGGAGGCCGCCTGCGATGCCGCCGACGCGGTCGCATTCGTCGCCGTGGCATGCGTGACCGTGGCCCTGACGATCAGATCGGCCTCTTCACCGGGCAGGACGATCTGGAACCTCTCGCTCAATCTCAGGCACATTTCGCGGCTGATCGCGTTGGCCACCAGCTTCCGCTCATCGTCGTTCAGGGCGACATCGGGGCGCGCCGGGAACGCCGTCGGTTCGAGCCGGATCGTCTTGGCTTCCAGCAGCTCCTTCTTGTCCGCCTTGATCTGCGCCCGCGTCACCAGCCCGTTGGCGTCGGCGAGACTGTCGTAGCTGCGCAGCGAGCCGGCCCGCTCCAGCGGCGCCGTGGCACAGCCGGCCGTGGTCAGAGCCAGAGACGCAAGCGCCGTCCACTTCAGCGGGACGAGACGCGATATGCCGGGGAGACCCATTGATAGATAGCTCACTCTAATTAAGTCTCACAAGCTTCACCGCTTGTCCAATTAAACTAGATCAAATTCTCTAGAATAGAGCGGCCGGAAATATTATTTTATATTACAAAGAGTTGACGGAGCCGGACAAAGTGAGGCGAGAGTTGGGCAAGCAGGATCTGGGGCGATGAGGAAGGTCGATCCGGTCAGGCATGAGCAGAAGCGGCAGGAGATACTCCAGGCCGCCCTGTCCTGCTTCGTCAGGGACGGATTTCACGGCGCCAGCACCACGGACATCTGCGCCGCGGCCAAGATCAGCCCCGGTCACCTCTATCACTACTTCGGCAGCAAGGAAGCCATCATCGAGGCCCTCGTTCAGCACAGCCTCGCGCATGCGGCATCGCGATTCGAAGCGATCCTGGCCTCCCCCGACGTCATCGAGGCGTTCCTGACGGAGCTCGAGACGACGAGCATCCGCCGTCGCGAAGCCCAGGTTCTGAGCGCCGAGGCGCTGGCCGAGGCCTGCCGCAATCCGAGCTTCGCCCGCATCGTCCAGGACCAGGGCCGCGGCATCCGGCGGCTGCTGGTGGATTTCCTTGCGAAGGCCCAGCAGCGCGGCGACGTCGATCCCGGCCTCGATCCCGAAGCAACCGCGAACATCCTGGTTGCGATCGTCGACGGCGCGCGCGCACTGCCGATCCGCAATCCCGCGGCTGACATCAAGCAGAGCACGGACCATCTTCGTATCATGATCACGCGCTTCCTCAGGCCGCCCGCAAGGCGGGAGCCTGCTCCTGCAGACGCGCAGCGCCCAGAGGGCGGCGGCAATTGACACCGCTCCCGGCGCGCGATTGACTGCAGCAATAAGCGGTCAACCGCAGCATGACAGGGAGGATGGCATGACGCGCGCATCGCGCGGGCCGGCGATCGGCTTCGCCCGGGCTCTTTCGCTGATCATCGCCACCGTGAGCCTGCTGCTCCCGCACATGGTCAGCGCCGCTGACATCCCGACCTTCGCCGTCGAGCCGTCCTGGCCGAAGCAGCTGCCGAACAATTGGATCCTGGGCCAGGTCGGCGGCATCACCGTCGATGCCAACGGGCACATCTGGGTGATTCACCGGCCGCGCTCGCTGACCGACGACGAGAAGGGCGCAGCGCTCAATCCGCCACGCTCGAAATGCTGCATCCCGGCACCGCCGGTGCTGGAATTCGACACCGACGGCAATCTGTTGCGCGCCTGGGGTGGCCCGGGCCCCGGCTATGAATGGGTCGGCCGCGAGCATGGCATCGAGGTCGATGATCGCGGCTTCGTGTGGATCGGCGGCAATGCCGACAATGACAATGCGATCCTGAAATTCACGCTCGACGGAACATTCGTCGCGCAGATCGGATCGATCGCGCCGAGCAAGGGATCGAACGACACCACCCAGCTCGGCAAGCCGGCGGAGACGGCGATCGACAAGGATGCCAACGAGATCTATGTCGCCGACGGCTATGGCAACCGGCGCGTCATCGTGTTCGATGCGACGACGCTGGCCTACAAGCGCCACTGGGGCGCCTATGGCCATGTCCCCGACGACACCAGGCAGCCGCCTTATGATCCCAAGGCGCCCGTCGCCCAGCAATTCGGCAATCCCGTGCACTGCGTGAAAATTGCCGATGACGGCCTCGTCTATGTCTGCGACCGCATCAACGACCGCATCCAGGTATTCAAGAAGGACGGCACCTTCGTCACCGAGTGGTTCTTCGAGAAGACCACGCTCGGCAATGGCGCGGTGTGGGACATCGCGATCTGGCCCGATCCGAAGCAGACCTATCTGCTCTCGGCGGACGGCGAGAACAACGAGATCCGGATCATCAGGCGGGACGACGGCAGCGTAGTCGGCAGCTTCGGCCATAATGGCCGCAATGCCGGTCAGTTTCACTGGGTGCATGCGATGGCCGTCGACAAGTCCGGCAACGTCTATACCGCCGAGGTCGACACCGGTAAGCGCATTCAGAAGTTCAGGCTGACCTCGGACGCGCTGCGTTAACGCTCGAGCGAGACGCCCAAAGCTTGGGCGCGCCTCCCCCCTTTGGCGCATTGCCGCAACTCGGAAGACCAGCTAATCAGGACGGCAGCCGGCAAAGGGCGCCCAAGAAGCCCCCGCCGCGACACGACACCAGGGAGGACTGAATGACCACGTCTCATGCGCGGCGGATGGCCGCGTTGCTTGCCGCCACCACGCTCAGCTTTGCCGGCTCCGCCTTCGCCGACGACAAGGTCGTCAAGATCGGCGTGCTCAACGACATGTCGAGCCTCTATGCCGATATCGGCGGTCCCAACTCGGTGGCCGCGATCAACATGGCGGTCGAAGATTCCGGCATGAAGGCAAAAGGCTGGACCATCGAGGTCATCAGCGGCGATCACCAGAACAAGCCCGACATCGGCGTCAATATCGGCCGGCAGTGGATCGACACCCAGAAGGTCGACGTGATCATGGATACGCCGAACTCCGGCGTCGCGCTCGCGGTCTCCAATCTGGTCAAGGAAAAGAACTCGATCCTGATCAATTCCGGCGGTGCGAGCGCTGACCTCACCGGCAAGGCCTGCAACGCCAACACCATCTCCTACACCTATGACACCTACATGCTGGCGAACGGCACCGGCAAGGCGCTGACCAAGGCCGGCGGCGACAGCTGGTTCTTCCTGACCGCGGACTACGCGTTCGGCCATGCGCTGGAGCGCGACACTTCGGCGGTCGTCACCGCCAATGGCGGCAAGGTGCTCGGCTCGGTCAAGCATCCGCTCAACACCGCCGATTTCTCCTCGTTTCTGCTGCAGGCGCAATCGTCGAAGGCCAAGGTCATCGGCCTCGCTAATGCCGGCGGCGACACCACCAACGCGATCAAGCAGGCATCGGAATTCGGCATTGTCCAGGGCGGCCAGAAGCTCGCCGCGCTGCTGTTGTTCGTCAACGACGTGCATGCACTCGGACTCAAGGTGGCGCAGGGCCTGACCTTCACCGAGTCGTTCTACTGGGATCTGAACGACAAGACCCGCGAATGGTCCAAGCGCTTCCAGAAGCTGTCCCCCAAGGGCACGATGCCGTCGATGACGGTGGCCGGTGTCTACGCCGGCATGCTGCATTACCTGAAGACGCTGGACGCGCTGGGCGGCAATCCGCACGACGGTGCCAAGGTCGTGGCCAAGATGAAAGAGATCCCGACCGACGATCCGCTGTTCGGCAAGGGCCCGCTGCGCGCCGACGGCCGCCGCCTGATCCCGGCCTATCTGTTCGAGGTCAAGAAGCCCGAAGAGTCCAAATATCCGTGGGACTATTACAAGCTGATCGCGACCATCGCGCCGGAGGACGCCGCGAAGCCGCTGGAAGCCAGCGAGTGCCCGCTGGTCAAGAAGTAATCTCCTGATCCAATCGATCATGACTCCGAGGCGGCGCCAGCGCCGTCTCGGGTCTCGCGCAACGTCTCAGGATGAGGATGCGGCTGTCGCGGCGCGGATCGTCCGCAGCGCGATCGCGAGCGCGACGACCAACAGCATCGACGCCAGCAGGAACGGCGCGCCGGGCAGATGCACCGGCGCGGTGGCTCCGATGAAATAGGCGAAGGTCAGCGTGAACAGGAACGGCCCGGCGAGCTGGGCCATGCTCTGCACGCTCGACGTCGCGCCCTGCAGCTGGCCCTGCCGGTCCGCCGGCACCAGCCGTGTCATCAGCGCCTGGATCGCCGCGCCGGAGACGCCCCAGAGCGCCATCGCAGGAATGCCGAGCCAGCTCAGCATCCCGGTCGGCGCGAGGCCAAAGATCAGAAAGCCCAGCGTGCCGCTGCACAGGCCGAGCAGCAAGGCGCCACGCTCGCCGAGCGAACGCACGATCCAGCCGACCGCCCCGCCCTGCACCACCATGGCGCACACGCCGACGACCGCCAGCGTCAGGCCGACCGTGCGCGTATCCCAGCCATAGCGGTAGGTGGCGTAGAGCACGAAGGTCGACGGCAGCACGACATGGGCGAGCTGGGTGATGAAGTTGACCATGGACAGCCCGGCCAGCATGCGGTCGGAGCGCAGCAATTGCAGTGCGCCGAGCGGGTTCGCGGTCCGCCAGCGGAACGGACTGCGCCGCTCGTGCCCCAGCGATTCCGGCAGCACCAACAATCCATAGACCGCATTGACGAAGCTGAGTCCGGCGGCCGCCCAGAACGGCAGCCGCGGATCGATATCGCCCAGCAATCCGCCGGTCGCCGGGCCGAGCACGAAGCCGGCGCCGAACGCCGCTCCCATGCGGCCGAAGATCGCGGCGCGCCGCTCTGGCGGCGTGAGGTCGGCGATGTAGGCAAAGGCCGTGGAAATGCTGGCCGAGGTGATGCCGGAGATCAGCCTGCCAATGAACAGCCACGCCAGCGACGGCGCCATCGCCATCAGCACATAGTCCGCGGCGAGGCCGAAGTTCGAGAGCAGGATGACCGGCCGCCGGCCGAACCGGTCGGAGAGGCTGCCGAGCACCGGCGAGAACACGAACTGCATCAGTGCCCAGGCCGTGCCGAACAGGCCGAAGATCCGTGCTGCCTGCGCGGTGTCATTGGCGACAAAGCCCTCGATCAGCTTGGGCAGGATCGGCATGATCAGCCCGAGCGCGAGCATATCGAGCAGGATGGTGACGAAGATGAAAGCGACGGCGCCGCGGCGCGGGGCCTGCGGCGACGGTACGCCGTCGGAACTCGCCAGCTCGGTGTCGACCATGGCCTGCCATCGGGTGATCGCCCGCAGCCGCGCGGGACGAACGCCGACTTATACACGCGTGGTCGAGGCCGGCAATGCGGCGGGCTCAGGAGGCAAGCGGTGACATGAAGCCGGCGACCAGTCTGACCAGATCGGCCTGCCGCACGGCCCCGGTCTTGAGGAAGACGCGGCGCAGATGCGTCTTGATCGTGGTCTCGGCGACCCCGAGCAGGCACGCGACTTCGGGAACACCGCCGATCTCGACAATGCCGAGCAACACCCGCAATTCGGTCGGCGTGAGCCGATAGGCTGTTGCGATCAGCTCGGGAGATTGTGGCGGCTCGATCATTGTACGGCGCATGAAGATCGCAGCGCTCGCCGCATAGGCGCGCCCCACGGCCTGGCGGTCGCGCGATGTCAGCGGCAGCACGTGCGCAACATGGTGCTGGCCGTTCTGCGAGGTCATCAGCATGGCGGTGCCGCCGGTGCCGAGCGCGGCATCGCCGCCGCCGCTGCGAACGATGAAATCCTGCAGCATGTGATCCGTCCGGCCATCGCGCGCCGCGAGGCGACCGTCACGGACGAACAGCGGATCGCCGGCATCGAGCAATTGCTGCCCAGCTGCGTTGGCGTGCACCAGCCGCCCGAGCCTGTCGACGAGGCCGATGCCACACGTCATCCGTTCCAGCGCCTCGGCGAACGCCGACGCCTGTGCCGATTTCAGATCGATCAGCCGGCCGATCATCACGGCGCGGCGGATATGCGGTGCGATCTGCTGCATGCGCATGCGTGCCGCGTTGTCAGCCAGGCCATCGGACTCGTAGCGGAACACGCCGAACAGCGCTGCCGTGGTCGCAGATTTGTCGATCACGGCCGAGATGAAATCGACCATGCCCTGCGGCGCCGCCCATTCGCGATAGAAGCGGGTCTGGCGCAGCTCGTCCTGCGGCATCAGGTCGGAGACCGCGATCGGCTGACCTATCTCAGCGAAATACTGCCCGGTCGTGGCCGGATCGAGCTTCACATATTTGTCGAAATACAGCTGGCAGTAATGCGGATCGATACCGGACTGACACAGCACATCGCCACCGCCCGCGATCGGACTCTTGGAGAAGATCGACGCCACTTGGCCGCCGACGAATTGTCCGGCGCGGCCGACCACCTCGGGCCAACGCAACGGGTCCAGCGCCGCATCGTAGATGTCTCCCACCAGATCGAGCACGTCATCGGCATCCGCCATCGCATCTCTCCAACCTGCAATGTCGCGCGCCGAACGCCCACCGCCACTCCGATCCCCCTTCATAGGATGGCTCGGACCTGTGAACTTGGACGGATGCGACGAAAGGCAGGGCTCCACCGACTTCCAGACCACGTCTCGCCTCATGGCGAGACCGGCGCGGATTAGCGCGGTGACGATGGAGAGGGATGTGCGCGCGGTCACGCAGCCCTGCAGACGCGGCGAGCAAGGCGCAGAGGCGTACGCGGCCGTCGGTCCGGTCTAGGACGGCCGCTTGCGCTTGTGAGCGAACGGGTTGGCCTTCTCGCGCAGAGTGATGCGCACCGGGGTGCCCGGCAGCTCGAAGGTCTCGCGCATCGAGTTGATGAGATAACGCAGATAGGATTGCGGGATCGCATCGGCGCGCGAGCAGAACAGCACGAAGCTCGGCGGTCGCGCCTTGGTCTGGGTAATGTAGTTCAGCTTCAGGCGGCGGCCCGACACCGCAGGCGGCGGATTGTTAGCGATCGCCTCCTCGAACCAGCGATTCAGCGCCGCCGTCGGCACGCGCCGGTTCCAGACGGCATAGGACTCGACGATGGCCTGCATCAGCCGGTCGATGCCCTCGCCCATCAGGCCCGACACCGCGACGATCGGCACGCCCGACACCTGCGGCAGCCAATGATCGACATCATGGCGGAGCGCGGAGATCTGGCCGGGCTTGCTCTCCATCAGGTCCCATTTGTTGACGGCGATGACCAGCGCGCGGCCCTCGCGCTCGATCAGATCGGCGATACGCAGGTCCTGCTCCTCGAAGCGGTTCTGCGCGTCCATCATCAGCACGACCACTTCGGCGAAGCGCACCGCGCGCAGCGCGTCGGCCACCGACAGCTTCTCGAGCTTCTCCTCGATGCGCGAGCGCCGGCGCAGACCTGCGGTATCGAAGATGCGAAAGCCGCGGCCCTTGTATTCGATCTCCACCGCGATCGAATCGCGGGTCGTCCCGGCCTCGGGGCTGGTCAGCAGCCGCTCCTCGCCGAGCAGGTGGTTGATCAGCGTCGATTTGCCGGCATTGGGACGGCCGACGATGGCGACGCGGATCGGGCGGGCGGCCCGCTCCTCGTCGGTCTCCTCGTGCTCGTCCACCTCGTCCTCGGTCTCCGGCACGAGTCCCCTGAGGGCATCGTAGAGCTCGCCCATGCCCTCGCCATGCTCGGCCGAGATCTGGATGGGGTCGCCGAGGCCAAGCGCATAGGACTCCATGGCGCCGAGCTCGCCATGCTTGCCCTCGCTCTTGTTGGCGAGCAGCAGCACCGGCTTGTCGGCGCGGCGGGCGAAATCGGCAAAGGCACGGTCCGCCGGGGTCAGGCCCGCACGCGCATCGATGACGAAGAACAGCGCATCGGCCAGCGCGATCGCGGTCTCCGTCTGCTCCTGCATCCGCGCGGTCAGCGATCCCTTCGGCCCCTCGTCGAGGCCAGCGGTATCGATGATCGTGAACTGGAGATCGCCAAGCTTGGCCTCACCTTCGCGACGGTCGCGGGTGACGCCGGGCATGTCGTCGACGAGCGCCAGCTTCTGTCCAACCAGACGGTTGAACAGGGTCGATTTGCCGACATTGGGTCGGCCGATGATGGCGATGGTGAAGGACATGATGATCCGTGCGCGTGAGCGCGCAGCTTTAGCGCATTCGGCCGCAAAACCGAAACGGGCGATGGGGCGATCGGCAGACGGGCTTAACGGTTGAACGAGCCGCTCGGCACCGGCGCCGGGAAGGCGCTGCCGGACTGGCGCGCCGGCTGCTGCGCGGGGGCGGTATCGTCGGGCGGCGGCGCGGTGGTGCGGCGGCGCGCGATCTTCTTGGGCTTCGGCGCTGGAGGAACGGCACCGGCCCCCTCCTCAACCGCCGCGGCTTCACCATCCTGCGGCTCAGACGCGGGCGCCGCGCTGGGCGCCGCAGCCTGCTGCCGGCCCTTGGCGCCCTTCTTGCCCTTGGGCTCTTCCGGCGGGGCCGCCGGAGCCGCCGCCTGTGCGCCCGGATCGGCCATCTGCTGCTGCTGGGCGCCCTTGTAGAGGTCTTTCGGCACGCCCTGCTCAAGACCGGGTACGCCCTCCGGGAACACCGGCTTGCGTTCTCCCGGCAGCTTCTTCTTCGTATCCAGGAAGTCGAGCAGGTCGGAGGGATCGAAACTGCCCCCGCTCGCGCAGCCGCCGAGCACGCCCGAGAGCGCGACGAGGACAGTCAAGGCAATGAGACGTTGGGGGCGGCGCATGGTCGTGATTCCGATCAATGTCAGTTTCGCCGTCAGCTCTTCAGATCAGCGCGTGTCAGCTCTTGTCAGCTCTTGGCCACGGCGGGCAGCAGCGCCTGCAGCGCTTCGGCGCGCGAGCGCAGGCCCGGCGGGGTCTCGCCATCCAGTGCGATCATGTCGAGCCATTGGCGAGCCGCAGCGGCATCGTTAGCCTTCCAGGCCGACAGGGCCAGCAGCTCGCGTGCAGCGTGGCGGAACGGCGCGCCGGACGCTGCCTCGCCTTCGAGCCGCTGCTTCAGGTCCGGATACGGAGCCGTATCGACCAGCAGGCCGGCCGCGCGCAGGCGCGCCATCGACTGCTGTTCGGCGCCGATGCTGCGATCGGCCGCCAGCTCGTCATAAAGCTTCACCGCCGCCGCCTTGTCGCGCCCCGCCGCCTCGGCGGCCTGGTGGAATCGCGCCAGCATGCGGTAACCCGCTGGGGCGGTCGCTGCGACCTCGGCAAAGGCCTTCTCGGCCTCCTCGCGCTTGTTCTGCTCGGACAGCTCGATGGCCTTGTTGAAGGCCGATCCCGCCTCGGCGGCCTTCTTGCCCTCGGCATACTGGTAACCACGCCAGCCGCCGACGCCGGCGATGATCAGCACCGCGATCGCAATGATAAAGATCGAATAGCGGTCCCACAGCCTCTTGAGCTGCTCCCGGCGGACCTCTTCGTCTACTTCATCATAAAATTCAGACACTTAGCCATTTCCCATGAGGTCCGCTGCGATCGCGCGGCGGATGGTATTGAAGTGCCGCACGAGCTCCACATCGCTCGCACGCGGCCGCCGATACCGCATCGGTATGGCGGTGGCAAGGCGAGTCCAGCCGAATCAAGGCTTTACTCCCCGGTTCTGCCACGACGTCGGAACGCGGCTATCACGCCGTCAAGGCCTCGCGCAACTGCCGTTTCATCACCTTGCCGTTCGCGTTGCGCGGCAAAGGGTCCGGGGTCACGATGAGGGTCTCGGGCACCTTATAGTCCGACAGCCGCTCGGCGCACCAGCTGCGCAGGGTCTCGCTGCTGGTGGGCTCGCGGGTAACCACGACGGCATGGACCCGTTCACCGAGCACCGGACATGGCCGGGCGATGATCGCGCTTTCGACCACCGCCGGGTGGCTCGCCAGCACCGATTCGACCTCCGCCGAATAGATCTTGAGCCCCCCGCGGTTGATCATGTCCTTCTGCCGGTCGAACACCCGGACGAAATTGTCAGCATCGATCGAGCCGAGGTCGCCGGAATGCCAGTAGCCGGCGGTGAAGCTTTCCGCAGTGGCGTCGGGCCGGTTCCAATAGCCCTTGATGACCTGGCCGCCGCCGATCCAGATCTCGCCGATCTCGCCGCGCGGCAACTCCCGCCCGTCGGCGTCCATCACCAGGATGCTGGCGCCCGGACAAGGCAGGCCGACGCTGTCGAGGTGGCGGGCCGTGAGAACCGGCGGCATCAAGGTCGAAGGCGAGGTGGTCTCGGTGGAGCCGTAGGCGTTCACCAGCCGGAGCCCGGGAATCTTGGCGGCGAGGCGCTCGATGGTGGCGACCGGCATCGGCGCGCCGCCGAAGCCACCGATGCGCCAGGACGACAGATCATGGCTGTCGAAGTCGAGCTGCAGCAGGCACAGATTATACATTGCGGGGACCATCACCGTGTAGGTCACCCGCTCGCGCGCCGCGAGCTTGAGATAGTCGCCGGCCTTGAACTCCGGCATGATGATCAAGGTGCCGGCGCAACGCACCATGCTGGTGATGTTGGCCACCACGCCGGTGACATGGCCGAGCGGAACGGCTGCGATCGAACGGTCGGCGGCCGTGAGCCCCAGGCAGGCCTCGTAGATCATCGAGGAATGCACGATGTTGCAATGGGCGAGCATCGCGCCCTTGGGCCGCCCCGTGGTGCCGGAGGTGTAGAGGATCATCGCAGTGTCCTCTTCGGCGATCTCGACCCGCTCGCTATGGACCGGCTGATCGGTCAGCGCGGCGAAGCCGGAGCGCGCCGGGTCGTCATCGACCGCGATCCGCCCGGCGAGCTCGGGCGTCACGTCGCCGGCCGGCAGCCGGCCTGCGAGCGCAGCCTCGTGCAGCAGCAGCCGGGCGCCGCAATCGTTCAGCACATAGGCAATCTCCGGCGTCTGCTGCCGCGTCGACAGCAACACCGTCACGAGACCGAGCTTGGCCGCGGCCAGCAGCGTGAGCACGAATTCGATGCGGTTGCCGAGCAGCAGCGCCAGCCGATCGCCGCGGCACAGGCCCTTGGCGTGCAAACCCGACGCGATCCGCGCCGCAGCGTCGGCCACCTGCCGCCATGACAGCCGCACGGCGCCGCAGACCAGCGCCTCGCCATCGCCGTTGCGCGCGACCGCCGCTTCGACCATGGCCCAGATGGTCGGCGGACGGTCCGTAAACAGCGGCACCACGCGGTCGCCGAAGCGCTGCTCACACCGCATCGGCTTGATCTCGGCATGCTGCGACCACTGCATCGGATCGCCTCCCCTTCAATTGTTCTTCTTGCTTGCCAACCCGTTCGGATCGGCGCCGCTCCCGGAGCGACGCCGGAATGTGTGGCAGAATCCCCGCGTCGACCAGCGCCGATTGCCGATACCGGGAATGCCGAGCACGAGGAGGGAACGCGCCTGCGGCGTCACTGCGTCGCGGACCGCGCTATCCCTCACGCTCCATCCCGTAGACATGCTCGGCCGCCGGAAAGCCCCGCGAGCGCACATCCGCCGCGAAGGCCGTCACGGCATCCTCGATCGCCTGTCCAAGATTGCCGTAGCGACGGACAAATTTTGGGACCTTCGGTGACAGTCCGAGCATGTCTTCGAGCACCAGCACCTGGCCGTCGCAGGCCGCGCTTGCGCCGATCCCGATCGTCGGAATGGCCACCTCCTGCGTGATCTTGCGCGCCAGAGGCTCGGCCACCGCCTCGATCACAACTGCAAAGGCTCCCGCCTCCGCGATTGCGCGCGCGTCGTTCTCGATCGGGGCCCAGCTGTCGGCCTGACGGCCCTGGGCGCGGAAACTGCCGAGCGTGTTGATCGATTGCGGCGTCAGACCGATATGACCCATCACCGGAATTCCGCGCTCGCAGAGAAACCGCACGGTCTCGGCCATGCGCACGCCGCCCTCGAGCTTGACCGCGCCGCACCCGGTCTCTTTCAGGAGTCGCGCCGCGGCGTGAAACGCCTCCTCCTTGCTCGCCTCATAGCAGCCGAACGGCATGTCCACCACGACGAGCGCCTGGCGCGAGCCACGCATCACGGCGCGCCCGTGCAGGATCATCATGTCCAGCGTCACCGGCACGGTCGTCTCGAACCCATGCATGACATTGCCGAGAGAGTCGCCGACGAGGATCGCGTCACAATGCCGGTCGATCATCGCGGCCGTGTGGGCGTGATAGGAGGTGAGCATGACGATCGGCTCACCCCCCTTGCGGGCCCGGAGGCCCGGCGCGGTCTGGCGACGGGTCGGCGCTTGGACGGACATCGTCAGCCTCCCATCACCGGAATGCCGAGCACGACCGGATGGAATGCGAAGGTCAGCGCCAGATAGACGACGATGCCGATAACGACCGCGATGACGTCGTTGCCGACGCCGCCGACCGGGATCGGCGGCCCGCCAGCATCGGCACGGCGCTTCAGCGAGATGCGGTCGAAGACGGCCCAGGCCAGGATGGAGCCGAACAGGATGATGCCGCCGAGATCGCCATTGGCGAGCAGATGCCCGAACGCCCAGAGCTTCACACCGGCCAGCATCGGATGTTTCAGCGTCGTATAGATCCGCCCCCGGATATAGGCGGCGACGATCATGATCACGGCTGGCAGCATCAAAGCGAGATTGATGTGCTTGAGCGCCTTCGGCGGCGTCCACAACTGGATCCAACCGCCGCCATTGCGGTACTCGGCAAAGCCCCAGACGATCAGCGCAAGACCGGCGAGCGCAACGACCGTGTAGGCCAGCTTGTAGGTGCCCTCGCCCAGCCGGGCGATGACCTGCGCCCGCGCCTCGCGCCGCGTCGTGAACACATGGGCGCCGAGAAACAGCACCAGCCCCACCACCATCACCAGAAGTCCCACGACATCCCCCTTTGTGCACGCACCCGGTGGGGACCTGGGTATCATTTCCGGGGGCCGCCTCGCAATGTGGCGCCGGCCGCGGCGACGAACGGCACTATTGCTGCTCGGATGTCTTGCTCAGGTCGCGGTTGTCGACATAGCGGATCGCAATCGGCCGGCCAGCCAGCGCGCCGCCGAGCCCCGAGGTGAACTTCAGCGGCAGGCAGGCGTCGAGCGAGGCATTGATCGCCTTCAGATAGGTCGCGCGGATGTCGGCCGAGGCGCCCGATGTCGCGAAAGTGACGCGCGGCGGCGCCACCATCTCGCCGGTCCGCTTGAAGCTGAACCGCACCGTCATCTGCATGCCCGCACGGGCACTGTCCTCCGACGGCGGCGTCCAGCAGGATCGGAGCGCGGCGAACAGATCACTGATCGTGTCGAGATCGTGATCGGGCTTCTGATATTTGGCGGCCTGGTCCTTGGCGGGCCGGCTCTCGATCGTCAGCTGCAGGTTCTGGCCGTAGGGATAGTTCATCTCGGGAATGCAGGGCCATGGCCCGTAGATGCTGCAGAAGGACGGCGTGCACGGCTGCTCGTCGAGCACGCTGCACGGCGTGTGTGCGAACGGCACCGGGTTGATCTGGCGCCGCCGCGCGTCGGCGGTGGCCGGAGTAGCCAGCATCAGCAGGATGAGCAGGACGGCGCGAAGCATGGCGGCACTTCAGGGAGCGATGAGAGCGGGGCTGGTCGTTGAACGTGGTGAATGCAAGCCCAATGCTGGTCACGTCTGCAGGTTCCGCGCGTCGCGGACGGCCCTCGACCATAGCAGCGGAACTCGGCTACAACACGGCGAACGACGTCAGATGGATGCACCGATGAGCCGCGACAGCGAAACCGTGATCAACGTCATCAACCCGAACATGACGGTCACGATGACCGAGCTGATCGCGAAGGCCGCCCAGGCCAGCGCCAGCCCGCACACACGGATCGTCGGCCGCACCGCGCGGTTCGGCGCGGCCTCGATCGAGGGCCATTACGACGAGGCGATTGCCGCGGTCGGGATGCTGAAGGAGGTCGAGGCCGGCGACGCAGAAGGCTGCCACGCCCATGTGATCGCCTGCTTCGGTGACCCCGGCCTGCTCGCCGCGCGCGAATTGTCGGCCGTGCCGGTGCTCGGAATCGCGGAAGCGGCGATGCACGCGGCGAGCTTCGTCGCCACGCATTTCAGCATCGTCACGACCTTGTCGCGCACCAAGGTCATCGCCGAGCATCTGGCGCGCAACTATGGCATGGAGCAGCACTGCAGGAAGGTGCGCGCGGTCGATGTCGCGGTGCTCGACCTCGACAAGCCAGAGGCCAATGTGCGCGGCACGCTGCTGGGCGAATGCGAGGCCGCGCTGCGCGAGGACGGCATCGGCGCCATCGTGCTCGGCTGCGCCGGCATGGCCGATCTCGCGCAGGATCTCTCCACCGAGCTCGGCATTCCCGTGATCGACGGCGTCGCCGCCGCGGTGCGCTTTGCCGAGGCGCTGGTTGGGCTCGGGCTGAAGACCTCCAAGCACGGCGATCTCGCCTTCCCGCTGCCGAAGGCGCGGACGACGCTCTGAGCCGGCATGTAGATGGGGTAACGGGCCGACCACCCGAGCGGCACGCTC
>NZ_JABFDP010000049.1:0-41937 GCF_013179005.1 Bradyrhizobium denitrificans
ATCGCATCCACGGCGCGGGCATGGCGCACGAGCGCTCGGGTACGCACGCGACGCAATTCCTTTTCTGCCTCTTCCGCCACCTTCCTTTCCGGCGCTTCGGTCTCGCGCCGAAGGGCTTCCGTGCCGCCCCTTTCCCTTTCCGGCGTTTCCCGCTCTGGCCTCAGTCCACAATCCGGGTCGGGCACATCCGACGGAGAGCGAAGGCCGCCGAACATGTCGCGTACCTTCTCGGGCACGATCTTGCGCACGATCTCGGCCACGCGCTCGCGGAAGCTGATCCCACGCCGTTCGGCGTAGCTCTGTACCGGATCGGCACGATCGTAGTCCGAGGCCATGTCCTTGGACCGGTCGCGCGACAGCGTGCGGACAAGCCGGTCCTGACCTGCAAAATCGTCACGGCTATAATGCAGGTCCATGCCGTCGCGATGGCGCGACAGGGCGACATAGCTGCTGTGGGCGTCCATTCCCGGCGTTGCCAGCACATGGACGCGGTCGACCGTCATGCCCTGCGCCTTGTGGATGGTCGCGGCATAGCCATGGTCGATCCGGTTGTAATCCTTGAGGTCGAAGCGAACGGATCGGCCATCGTCGGTCTGCACGGATATCGATTGCCTGTCGACCTGCTCGATAGTCCCGAGCGTGCCGTTCTTCACGCCAAGCCCGCGCTGATTCTGCAGGAACATGACGCGATCCCCGCTGGCGAAGTTTCTCGCGCCGCGCTCGACGGTCAGGCGGACGTCATCCCCCAGATCGCCGGCGGCCCGCATCCGCTCGCGCGCTGCCTCGTTGAGAGCGCGGACTTCGTCGTTGGTGTGGGTCAGGATGATCCGGCTCTGGTCGGGCGGCGCCTGCCGGTCGCGGTCCCAGCGCTCGATCAGATCGGCGCGCGCCCGCTCGCGGGTCTGGGCCTCATGCACCATGCCGCGGGAGCGATACGCTTCAAGCGCATTGGTGGCCTTGCCAGTGGCGAGATCACGCGTGGCGTCGCGCTGCCAGTCCTCCCGCTGACGGCGCACTTCGCCGATTTCTGCTCCGCCGTGTCGCTCATGGATCGACCGGAACGCCGCGCCCGCCTCGATGGCCTGCAGCTGTTGCGGATCGCCGACCAGCACCACTTTCGCGCCGGCCTCGGCTGCATGGGACAGCACGCGCTCCAACTGGCGCGTCCCGATCATGCCCGCCTCGTCGATCACCAGCACATCGCGACTCGTGAGCAGGTCGCGGCCTTGTTCCCACCCGTGCTCCATGCTCGCAATGGTGCGTGACGGGATGCTCGATCCGCTTTCGAGATTTTCCGCCGCAATGCCGGACAGCGCCACGCCCCGGACCTCATAGCCTACCGCTTCCCAGGCTTCCCGCGCCACGCCTAGCATCGCGCTCTTGCCGGTGCCGGCATGGCCGACGACAATGCCGAGATCGCGCCCATCGGTGATATGCGCCAGCGCCTCGGCTTGTTCGCCGGAAAGCACAAGGCCACGCGCTTCCGCGCGTGCCAAAGCGGCCTCGCGGTCCGCGTCCCGCGTCGTATGGCGTTCCCGTTCTGCCATGAGTTCAGCGGCGCTGTGCAGGCGCTGTTCGGCCTCGATCATTTCGTGGGTGGTGAAGCGATCCTCGCCGCGACTGTCATTGCCGAGTTCGACCAGACCGGGGGCGCTACGCATCGCACTCATGACCTCGTTGAACTGGTCGAGACCGTCGCTGTGCCGGTGCGCAAACTTCGCAATGTCGCGCTGTGTGAAGGTCGATTGTTGCCGGGTGATAGCGTCCAACCCCATGGAGGGATCGGCGATGATCCGCGCGCCATTGCTGCGCGCGATCTCGCGGTGGATCTCGGCGCGATCGGCCTCGCTGCCTTCGCCCTCGATGCCGCGGTCCTCAATGCGCTTGGCGGGGGCGCCGATCTGGCTTTGCGGCTCGAGTGCGATACCCTGCGCTTCCAGACTGCGATGGTCGATGCGCGCGTCGATGTCGAGCTCCGCTAGGCGCTCGTTGGCGAGTTCGGCCCAGCGTTCGCGCCAGCGCTCGACCATCTCCGTGCGGTTCCAGTCCCGCACCTTTTGGCCAAAGCCGTTCTCGTCCACGGCGCGCATGGTGAGCATGACATGGGCATGCGGTTTGGGCATGCCGTCCTCGGTCACATCCCAATGCACATTGAGATCGGCGATCATGCCCCGATCGACGAATTCGGCTAGAGCGAAATCGCGGGCCAGTTCGATGCCCTGAGCCCCACTCATCTCGCGGGGAAGGGCAAATTCGACCTCGCGGGCCAGCTGGGCGTCTTTGCGGACTTCGGCCGCCTCGACATCGTTCCACAACCGTTCGCGGTTACTCCATGCCTGCGGCGCATTCTCCGGCAGCATCACCTCGGAATGGACGACGCCGCGCTTGCCAGAAAAGTCGTGGCTGCGGTCCAAGCGTTCGTCGCGCAGCCGCGAGCCCGAACGGTAGGCGGCTGACGCCACCGCGCTCGAGCCGGATTTTCGACCAATGACCTTGACGTGAAGATGATAGATCGCCATCGCGACCGGATCATCTACACAGCGAAGCGCACGTCGGCACGACGTATAAGNGGATCATCTACACAGCGAAGCGCACGTCGGCACGACGTATAAGCGCGCCCTCCCTCGAAAAGATCTCGGGAGGGATTACACCGTCTCAAGCCATCCTGGCGACATTACAGAATTCCGCCGGGTGCCCAGCTATCATTTCTCCATCAACGCTCACGGAGAAGATGATGCGTAAGCCACGAGACTTTGATGCTGAACTGAAGGCACTCGGGGACAAGGCGCGCGACCTCAAGAACCGCAAGGTGCAGCAGCTCGGCGAGCTGGTCATCGCCACGGGGGCAGATGCGCTCGATGCCAATGAACTGGCCGGCGCGCTCATCGTGCTTGCCGAGACAAGAGAGGCTGGAAAGAGGGAGGCATGGGCCAAGCGCGGGGCCGCGTTCTTTCAAAGCCGGGCGCGGCGAAATGCAGCAACAACTGACGGCCACACGGACCGCGCTCCTGCGCAACCAAGCGGCGCGCAACCGGCATCAAGCCGCAAGGGCGCGACATGACATGCGCACGTGGCAGGTCGAGCGCCGCAAGCGCACGCGGCATCTCATCGAACTCGGCGGTCTTGTCGTCAAGGCGGGTATCGTGGACCTGACCGGCGATGATCGTGCCACGATCTTCGGCGCGCTGCTTTGGATGGCTGTCAAACTCCAAAGCGATCAAGGCGAACGGGCGCGGGCGGCGTGGGCCGCAAGGGGGAAGCGGGCGTTCGACATGGACCCGGCAACCCACGCACGCAAAGATCGTTAACGCGCGACAATGGTACGTTACCCCCAGCGCGACGATGAAGGCATCTAGTGACATCCTCCGGCTCATCGAGACCAGACAGGCAGGCAAGCAGGGTCGATTTGCTACTCTAGGACGGGCCCAACCAACGCTTCTCGACTACCTCGCTCATTGGGGCGACGCCTCAATCGCTGGCAATAGGCAGCCGAACCGTGGCACGGAGTCCTGACCGACCTGTGCCCGCGATATTCTCAAGCGCGATTGTACCGCCCAGGTTAGCGACAATCCGCTTCACGATGGACAAGCCGAGACCGGTTCCTTCTCCTTCCGGGCGGGAGCCGCGGAAGAATGGCTCGAAGATCTGATCGATGTCGGTCGATGCGACGCCGGGACCGGTATCCTCGATTTGCAAGATCGCGAAGGCGTCCTGTCGATAGACCCCGATGTCGATTGTTCCGCTCCGGGGCGTGAATCGAAGCGCATTGTCAAGCAAATTGCGGATAATTGCCGCGATCATCACCGGTTCGCTGCGGACCATGAGAGGTTCGACAAGTGCGAAGCCCAGATCGACGCCATGATCAAGCGACGCGGCCAGCAGATCGGTCACGACTTCCTTTGCTACATCGTCCAATGATGTCAGCGGCATTTCGGCAGCACCGGAAGGGATTGCTTCATGCCGCGCCAACGCAAGCAGCTGCTCCAGGAGACGCTTGGTGCGGTGCATTCCATGCTTGAGCGCCGCGACGCGCTCACGCGCTTCGTTTGGCAGCGCGACTGAATCGAGGTTCTCCGCCTGAAGGCTGAGGGCGGTGATTGGGGTCCGGAGCTCATGCGCCGCGTCGGCCACGAAGCGCCGGTGCTGGTCCATCAACAGCCGCACTCGCTCCAATAGTCCGTTTATCGAGACGATGAACGGATGTAGCTCACTGGGCGTCTCCTTCAGCGGTAGCGGAGCCATGTCATCGGCGCGTCTGTTGTCAAGATCTCCGGCCAGCCGGATCAACGGGCGTAGCGAGTGCGCGATGACGAATGCAGTGACGAGCAGCAGGAACGGAACCAGCGCCGCAATGGGTAGCAAGGTACGGAGTGCCATGTCGCGCGCCGTCTCGTCGCGGACGGCTGTCGGTTGTGCCACCGCGAACCGACTTCCGTCCGGCCGCGTCCGCAACAGGGCACGGATCCTCCGACCTTTATACCGCGCGGTCTGCAGACCGTCCTTCAATCCAAACAGCTGGCGGTCATCGGGCGAGCCGCGAGCCAATTTCCCCAGCTCGATCAGCTGGATTTCAGCGTCCTCCTCAATCCCCTGCAACGGTGGGCCGTCGGACAGGCTGCCATTTTGCGCCAGGCTTGCAAATTGAGTCAGCGCCGAATCCTGGATCTCAATCGCCTCGTCAAATGCCCAATTATAGGCGAATGCACCCCCGATTGCGCCGGTCAGGACGATCATTGCAGTCAACCCGACAAAGAAGCGTCCTCGCAACGATCTGATCATGACGAGCCGTCCACCATCCAACCCATGCCGCGCACGTTGCGGATGGCCGTGGCTCCGAGTTTCTTGCGGATGTTGTGGATCAGGAACTCGATCGCATTGCTCTCGACCTCTTCATTCCAACCATAAATCTGCCGTTCCAGGTCGCTCCGCGACCGGACCGTGCCCGGCCGCACGAGCAGCGCCTGCAGCAGGGCGAACTCGCGTGCGGTAAGCAGGGCGCTCTGGTCGACAAACGACGCCGCCCGGGTCGACGGGTCAAGGCTAAGCTGTCCATTGCTCAGAAGCGGCGGGGAGCCACTCGCTTCGCGCCGGAGCACGGCACGCATCCGAGCCAGTAGTTCGCGAAGCTCGAATGGCTTCACAAGGTAGTCGTCCGCGCCGAGATCAAGTCCGTCGATCCGATCGTCGACCGCGTCCCGTGCGGTCACGATGATCACGGGGACCCTCCGCCCCGGGGTACGCAAGCGCCGAAGCACCTCGCGGCCGTCCGCCTTCGGTAGCCCCAGATCGAGCAGGACCAGATCGTAACGTTCGTTCTCCGCCGCGTGGATCGCCGTCTCGCCGTCGGCAACCCAATCAACTGCATACGCGGCATCTTTGAGCGCCTGTTGCATGGCGGAGCCGATCATCCTGTCGTCCTCGATCAGCAGAATTCGCATTGTCCTTTCCTCCAACCCGGAGGCACACTGCCAACTGTTGTGCTCCAGACTTAGCGCAGACTTAGCGCGACGTCCGCTAAGCCGCGCTTTAAACAGAGTATTTCTCGCCGCGCCAGAACTGGTCGATCCTAAGGCGCAGCTAAGTCGGCCATGGCCAGATCGGCGTCGCTCGCGATTCGGGGAAGACCAGGATGTCCACGACTTGGGAATTGCGCGTTTCGCCTATGCTGAACAAAGTTCCGGAGATCACGCTGATCTTCTGGACCATCAAAATCCTCTCGACAACCGTTGGCGAGACTGGCGCCGACTATCTCGCGGTGCACGTCGGCCTCGGCGCAGACCTGACCATGGCATGCATGGCCGGCCTTTTGATCGCAGCCCTGATCCTGCAGCTACGCGCGCGCCGCTATGTCCCTTGGATCTATTGGCTGACAGTGGTGCTGGTCAGCATCGTCGGAACCCAGATTACTGATTTTATGAGCGACAAGCTCGAGATCAGCCTGTACGTCAGCACGGCCATATTCGCCTGTACGTTGGCTGCGACCTTCGCGATCTGGTACTCCGTCGAGCATACACTTTCGATCCGCACCATCGTCACCACCCGCCGTGAACTGTTTTATTGGGCCGCCATTCTCTTCACCTTTGCGCTCGGCACCGCGGCAGGTGACCTTGCCACAGAAGCGCTCGGACTCGGCTTCCAGTTCGGGGTCATCGCGTTCGGTGTGCTGATCGCATTTATTGCGGTCTTCTATACCCTCGGAGTCAGTCCGGTCCTCACCTTCTGGCTCGCTTACATTCTGACGCGGCCCCTTGGCGCTTCCGTTGGCGATTTGCTGTCGCAGTCGCGGGACTATGGCGGCGCGGGTTTCGGCACAACTCACACCAGCCTCGTTTTCCTGGCCGTGATCATCGCGCTGGTCGTCTGGGTTACCTTCGAAGGCGACCGCGCCGAAACCGCCGATCCAGCCGAGTGATCATCCAAATGATCCTGATCTTCCACCCAAGAGCCGCATCGATCGCGCAACACAAATCACGAGGAGATTGTTCATGAATCGAGTGCTTCCGGCGCTGATGGTCGGCTTGGCAACATGGGTCCTCGGCGGGCCGGTGCTTGTAGGCGGGCCCGCCTCGTTCCTGTCCCGCGCCGAAGCGGGGATGTCCTCGAAGCTCGGCGACCTCTCGCCGTTCCGCGCGATCGTCGTCGACGTCGCTGGCCTGGTCGAAAAGGGCGATTTGGTCGGCGCCAAAACCCGGATTCGGGATTTAGAGGAGCAGTGGGACAACGCCGAGGCTGGCCTGAAGCCGCGCGCGGCTGCCGACTGGCACACCGTTGACAAGGCGATCGATCGTACTCTCGAGGCGCTGCGGGCAGCGACGCCGGATGCGGCCAAATGCAAGCAGACGATCGCTGACCTGCTGTCTGTTATGGAATCGATCGGAAAATCCTGACCGGAGTCTGCGGGGTTGGAAGCCCTGAGAGACGTCAATTAGAGGTTTCACGACTCCGCGCCGCGCGAGCACTGATGCAGTCCCGAGAATACGACCTGAGGCGCTCGCTAAGCGGCAATGTCGCAAAAATGTGTCGTCAATAAGCGACCTTGTCATGCCTCCTGCATTGTTGTGCGCGAAGACTTGCTGAGGTGCGACGCCGAAGTGACCTGAACGTCTGCGAGAGGCACAATGCAAAACGAAGACGAGATCCTAAGCAAAGTCCCCGAGGTGACGCTCGGCTTCTGGGTGATCAAGATCCTGGCCACGACGCTCGGTGAAACGGGCGGCGATGCGGTGACGATGACCTGGCTGCACGCCGACCAAAATGCTCACAACGGGGGCTATTTAATCGGCACAGGCATCTTTCTTGCGGTATTCGTTGCAGCGGTGATCGCCCAAATCGCAACGAGAAGATTCAACGCTTGGATCTACTGGCTGGCGATCGTGGCGTCCACGACAGTGGGCACGGCCATGGCCGATTTTTTCGATCGCTCGTTGGGCATCGGCTACACCGGAGGATCGTCGATCCTGTTGGCGGGCGTCGTATGCTCGCTCGGAGCCTGGTACTTCACTCTCGGTTCAATCGACGTTCAGACGGTCGCAACGCCAAAGGTGGAAATCTTTTATTGGATAACGATCACGTTTTCGCAGACGCTTGGCACCGCTCTCGGAGATTGGATGGCGGATAGCACCGGGCTGGGATATGAGGGAGGCGCTCTCGTCTTCTGCGCAGGGCTCGGCCTCCTTGCGGCTTTGTACTATTGGACTACGATCTCGCGCGTGTTCCTGTTCTGGGCGGCTTTCATATTGACGCGGCCGCTTGGTGCGACCGTCGGAGATTTCCTGGACAAGCCGACGAGCCACGGTGGCTTGGCGCTGAGTCGTCCCTTGGCCTCTGGAGTGATCCTCGCCTTAATCGTTCTGCTGATTCTGGTCTTGCCGCAGAGGCCGGGACGGCATCCTGGATCCGGCGTAGCAGCGCAAGTGCAGTGACTTCAGAATGGCGTCCTCGTATTCTGCCGAGGACATTCGCATTCGTCCCCCCGGACAAATCGTTTGGCAGCGGACGTCGTTGACAATGCGGGTTCTCTTGAGCTTGGTGAGCGCTACAGTGCTGGCCGCGTTGGCGCGCCCGGCGATCGCAGGTCCTCCATTTGTGTCCGACGATCCCGAACCGCCCCCTTATCATCAGTTCGAGATATACACCTTCAACAACGGAACAAATAAGCGCGACGGTACGGATGGCGAGACCGGAGTAGATTTCAACTATGGTGCAGCGCCTGATCTTCAGCTTACGGCGACCTTGCCCGCGTGCTTCAGCCAATCTGCGGGTGGCCGCACCAATTTCGGGTTGAGCAACATTGAGCTCGCCGCGAAATACCGCTTTCTCGCGGCGGGCCCCAGCAGGAGGTAGATCCCGGCGGCTATCGGGTCTTGAGGACGCGGTCACCAATCATTTGGAGCAACTGACCGGATCGGCGCTCTTATCGACGTTACTCTCCGTCGGCAGCGAGATGAACGCGGGAGCGAATGCAATACGAACAATGCCAGCCGACGCTGAAAATCAGGTCGAGGTTTCCAGCGCGAGCCCTCGCCAATCGCGATCTCTTGTGCCCGAGCGGTATCGCGCTTAGGATCGAAATAGCGAAGCTCAAGATCAATGAAAGGTCGGTCAGGATCGAAGGTTGAACTGCCAGCGTCCGAACATCGGGATTGGCCGTTCGCGCAAAATTCTGACGCAAAAGGTTGGGCAATCATCAGCGATCCAGCGAAGCCATTGCGGAGCATGGTAGCGCGCTTTAAGTCAACCGACCGTGGACACGTCGCACACAAGCAGCAGATCAGGCGCTGAAGTTAAGAGAAATGGCTCCCACAAAGCAGGGGCGGAGTAGGCGGCCAGCGAGCTGACAGCACTTGTTGTGTTCGGACACTTCAAATCTCCCTCTAAATCGCGAAGGCTCGCAAACGTCATCCCGTTGTTGAAACAAGCGAGCGGAGAATCGCCTAGGACGTCATGGTCGCTTTCGGTTCGCCGCGCATGCTTAGGAGAGCTCGGTTCAGATCCTCGTCACAGTCAACTTGATGGAGAAATGCTTTGGCGAAATGGACGGCGCAGGGCGGCGCCTCTGAAATGGTCTCGCTGACATCGCCCTCTGGCGTCCGGACCGACGTACCAGGTAGTCCAGCCCGGTGCGACAGCGAGGAAGCTCTATCCAATTTCCAATGCAAGTCGCTTGCAATGCATAGCGCGTGTCCTTGCTTCCGGGGTGGCCGTCTCGAAGTGCAACAATCACGCGGTTGCGTTAACTCTTTACGCACTGTTCTGGTAAGCTACGATCGATTGAGTCGGAGCAAGATGATGTCATGAACATGACCCGACGAACACGGTTCTTGCTCGCTTTAACGGCCTCACTTGTTTGCGTCGTGCTTGATCTGAGCTATGCGCTTGGGCTCGGAAGCACCGTAATTCACGACGCTCCACTGAATCCCTTCAACATCGATCAGCTGCCGCCTGATGTCGGACTGTTGTTTTTCAGATGTGCCGCGGGAGCCGAGGACTGGCCCATTACTTTGCGACCTCGTTGATCGACGCCAGGATTGTCCGGCCGCACTTCGAGTTGTCCCAGTGCGATAATCGGTCTGGGTTTCGGATTGGCCCAAGCTGTCTCCGCAAGGAGTTGGTGGGCCTTGGCTACCGCTTGCCAAGAAGCTACTACACCGCATGCGACGAGTAGCGAACCAGGCCAGCGATAGAGATCAGCCCCGGCCCTTGGACGGCATCCTGGTTGTCGGCCGGCTCTCTACGAAAGACGCTTCTTTACTCTTCACTCTTCCTGTCGCGGCTTGAAAATTCGCGACCACCCGCGCTAGCGCTTTTTTGTGGGATGCGGCGTGGCCTGAGGAAAAGCTCGATTTCCTTTAGGTGACGCAACGACCGGATTAGTCTGGGCAACGGGGCCGCCCAGCGAGGTCGGCTTCTTTGGACCACCGACGAATGATTGCGCCTTCAGTTGTCCCGTCGACACGAGAACGCTACCAAGTATCAAAACCAAGCAGGAAGCCCGTCTCACTTTGCACCTCAATTCAGCGATCTTTTCTGCGGGACGGCACGGAAGCCTTGGTTCGAGCTGCCATCAAGCATGGCGATGAGCCCTTCCGATTAGCGTGCCGTTTTGACCGGCGAACCAAGATCTCGGACCAGCTAGCCACGCACGGCGCAGGGTCTAATCTACTCACCTGACACCAACCTCAACAAAAGCTAGCGTACGGCCGGCCATCGTCGTCCGCAAGGGGCGCCGGTCTTCAAAACGTAGCCGCGCGCGCACTTGTTCCCCCACCCTAGTCCGCAACCGGCCAAAGCCTAGCTAAGTCGGGTTTGGGGTCCGGGCTTCCCTGACTTCTTCAGCCACTGCGTTCTCCTAGGTCATCTGGGCAAAATGACCTCAGGCTGGACCACATACGATAGGATGGGACAAAATTCGGGATTGTCCACCAACCGCGTGCCGACGAGTTCAAGACAGCCACCATTGATGATAGTCCAGACTACGCCATCTCCCGTCTTTGCGATCGAAGTGCAACGTGTTTGCATATACATTACCAGTTGTGGCCGCCAGCTTGCGTCGATCCAAAGAATTCCGAGCGAGCCCATGGGCTTGGTTTCGCTTACTTCGATGCTTTCTCGATGATCTGTGCAATCGCCGACACGAGCGCAGCCAACGCGGCGGTGGCGGCCCATTTAGATTGTCCGGCCAATTCAGAGGCTAAGAAAAAGCTATCGACTTGATAAGCCAACCCGAGGCTGAAGGCCACTAGCAGTGCCAAACCGCTCGCGAGGAATGCCGAGAGAAAGGCGATCCAAAAGGCAAGATGTTTGTTCATAGTCATGCTCAGAAGGCGAGGTTCGGCGAAACTTCATTGGCAGGGCCATCTTCCGGTTGCCGCCAAGCAGCTCGGCAGCGGTCTTCATCCTTTCGCTGGGATGCGCAGCGAGATACCTACGGTCGACGTCCGCTCGTTCTTCAAGAGTGACATCTTGCGGACTGCTGTAGCCCTCAACGGCCAACGACGAGCGGATAACCGCTTGCCTCCTTTTTTGGACGAGCTCTGGTGTTTGTCTCCCATCGAACGTTTCGAAATAGAACCTGACGAAATTATCGCTGTCCGCGATGCTCTTGTCGAATGCCCCTGCCACGTAGCCTTCAATGAGCGGGCGATTCGTATTGCACTGGACGACGAGGTCTTCGGCGTTTGTTCCTTGTGCGGTCGAAGAGAGGAGTACAACGGCCTGGCACAACACATCGGAAGCTCTGGAACCAATCGCACATCGGCCGCATTTCCGTTTCCGTCTCGTTAGCCCTGCTTGGCTGTCGCACGAAGCAAGCGGGAGATATGGGGGTAATTCGATTGCGACGTGCCGCGATTAATTGACGAGTTCATCGCTTTTCAAGGCGGAGCTCGACCGCCGAGACCCAGGTGAGCGAGCCTAACCCCAGAATATGTCCAAGTACCACGGAATTTGCGATTGCGACATCGATCTGTCTCGCTGCTTGCATAGCGATCAGGACCATTGGCGTCGCGTTGTAAGGTTGGTGTAAGCTAGTTGTAAGATTGGTGTAAGGTAACGGCGATGCCGTGCTCCCGGGGCGACCTGCCCAGGCGAATCTTGGGCGCTTGCTCCGCGCTGCCCAACCATTTATTCAACGCTTTGTGCGCGAGGTGCTTCGCGGTTCTGCGAGAGCTCAGCCACGCCCCGACTCCCGGTATTGTGTAACCGACCATGGCGCCGAATTCGCAATGAATATTGTCAAACAATTCGTTGGGACCAAAACGGTGCTGGCGATTCTCGCGGTGATTGCCTTGGCTGGTTTGGCTTGGACAAGGCTTGCCGTCGTGCACAGTCAGCCCGAGGTGTCCACGCCAAAGCAAGCCGTCGGACGGGCCGCACCGGTACCCAATGGCGAAGGTGCTGCTGTTGAATTGACCGAGAAGCAGGCAGCTGCGGTGCAACTCGGTCAGGCCGGCTCGCGCGAATTCTCTTTGCGAAAAACCACAGTCGGCACAATTGATTTCAACGAAAACATGCTCGTCCAGGTGTTCTCGCAATACTCGGGGAAGATCATCAAAGCGTCGTTCAACATCGGCGACGACGTCAAGCAAGGCGACATTCTGTTCACGATCGACAGCCCCGACCTTCTGCAGGCTGAGTCGACGTTACTGGCTAGTGCCGGTGTGCTGGAGCTTCAGAAACGGAATCTGGCGCGAGCGACGAATCTCTTGAAGTCCGGAGGCAGCGCTCAAAAGGACGTTGATCAAGCGACTTCGGACGAACAAACTGCCGAAGGCAACTATAGAGCCGCGCGGAATGCCGTTCGCATTTTTGGTAAAACGGATAATGAGATTGACCAGATCGTCAATACGCGCAAGGTCGACTCCACTCTTCTGGTGCCAAGTCCGATTTCAGGGCGGGTGGTGGCGCGGAGCGCGGCGCCTGGCCTGCTGACGCAACCGGGCAATGCGCCGGCGCCTTATCAGATTGCTGACATAGCGACGATGTGGATGGTCGCGAATGTTATCGAAACGGATGCGCCGGCGTACAAACTTGGGCAGGAGGTTGAAGTTCGAGTGCCGGCCTACCCGGGCCGCGTCTTCAAAGGCCGTGTTACCAATCTAGGCTCGACAATAGACCCTACAACGCGCCGTCAGCTGGTGCGCTCGGAAATTGCCGACCCCGACCACCTACTGCGCTCGGGCATGTATGCGAGCTTCGTGATTCGGCTTGAAAATCCAGTGCAATCGACGGCCGTACCCGCGAATTGCGTCGTTCGCGAGGGCGACGGCACGATGACAGTCTGGGTCACAAAAGACGGTCGACGGTTCTTAAGACGAGCGGTTAAGGTCGGGTTGCAGCAGGATGGATGGACGCAGATTCTCGAAGGTCTGGAGGCTGGTGAAACCGTCGTCACGGATGGTGCCATTTACTTGAGCAACAAGCTCCTGCTGGGGGATGCCGGATGATCCAGCGCGGCTTGGTTGATCATTGTAAGATGGGTGCGCCGGCGTGATTAAATCTGTCCTAGCATTCGGATTGACGCGTAGCGCCATCATTGTCCTCGGCGTTGTGGTGTTCTGCGCCGCCGGACTCGTTGCTTTCACGAAGCTTAACATCGAAGCGTACCCCAACCCGGCACCAGTCATACTTGAAATTACCGCCCAGGCTCCTGGCCTTTCCGCGGAGGAGATGGAGAAGTACTACACGATTCCCATGGAGGTCGGGCTTTATCCAACTCCAGGCGTTGTCAATATCCGTTCGACGTCGTTCTACGGCCTGTCCTTCGTACGCGTCACGTTCAAGTATGGAATCGACTATTTCTTCGCCCTAACTCAAGCCTCAAACAGCCTGCAGCAGAACGTGAGTCTGCCGGGCAATCTGGTTCCTACGATTCAAGCGTCGAGCCTGGTCGGCGAAATCTTCCGCTATCAAGTGGTCGGACCGGCGCACTTCGGTCTGACAAATCTGCGAACCCTGCAGGACTATGTCATCACGCGGCGTCTTCTGACCGTGCCTGGTGTGGCGCAGATCAACAGTTGGGGCGGCACCACCAAACAATTCAGCGTGGAGGCGGATCTCGACAAGCTTGAAGCCTACAACATTACCGTACCGCAGTTGATCAGTGCACTCGGCAACGCCAACATTAACGTCGGCGGCCGCGAAATCTCGATCGGTCAGCAATCGGTCAACATCCGTGGCATCGGTCTCGTCGACTCTGGCGGGGCGGACGACGTTACCAAGGGATATCAAGTACGCGATATCGAGAACGTTGTACTCACTCAGTCCGGCGGAAGCCCGATTCAGGTCAAGAATATCGCCAAAGTCGAGGTTGGCTACGTGCCGCGCCTGGGCATTGCCGGGCGCGACGACCAGGACGATATCGTCGCCGCCATCGTCGTCATGCGGCGGACGGAGCACACGAATGATGTCATACCCCGGGTAGAGGCCGCGGTCGAGAAGCTGAACAAGGACGGCAGCCTCCCGCGCGGCGTGAAGGTCGTTCCTTATTACGACCGCAGCTCGCTGGTCGGGGTTACTACACATACGGTCCTGCATAACCTGATTTTCGGTTGCTTGCTCGTCTTCTTGATTCAGTGGATTTTTCTCGGCGACCTGCGTAGCGCCATCATCGTGAGTGCCAACATTCCGCTCGCGCTGTTCTTCGCTATTATCATTCTGGTCCTCCAAGGCGAGGATGCGAACCTTCTCTCGCTTGGGGCCGTCGACTTCGGCATCATTGTCGATTCTGCGGTCATCATGATGGAGAACATCTACCGCAACTTCCAATCGGTGCCGGAGCATCGGCGCACCTTGCTTCAGCAGCTTTCCGAAGGATATTGGGGAGCAGATCCGACATCGGCGGGACCAGGAGTTGCGCGACCTTGGCCGGAACGACTACGCATCATCTTCGCGAGCGCCTTGCAGGTGGATAGGGCCGTATTCTTCACCGCGGCGATCACCGTGACCGCGTTCGTTCCGCTCTTCACGATGCAGGGCGTGGAAGGCCAAATTTTCGGACCGATGGCGCGTACCTACGGCTACGCGCTTGCCGGTGCGCTACTGGCGACTTTTACCGTAACCCCGGTCCTAGCCGCGTTGCTGCTTCCCCGTCATGTTGAGGAGGTCGAGACGCGCATTGTGCGTGCGTTGCGTCGTACTTACACGCCGGTATTGCGCTGGGCGCTGGGCAGTTTCAAGACAGCAATCGTGGTTGGGATCGTCTTTCTGGCAATCAGTCTGGTCGCGGCAAGCCGGCTTGGCAGTGAATTCCTTCCTGCACTTGAGGAAGGCAACTTCTGGATTCGTGCGTCTCTGCCGCCAACCATCTCCCTGGAGGCAGGTACAACAGCAACGCGTAAAATGAGGGAAATCCTCATGCGGCATCCCGAAGTGATCACCGTGGTGTCTCAACATGGACGGCCCGACAATGGCAGCGACGCGTCGCCCTTTTCCAACGTCGAGCTGTTCGCGCCACTGAAGCCGTTTGACGAATGGCCATCGAATGTCACAAAGGAAACCTTGACCGAAGAATTGCAAAGGGAATTCAGCGACGAATTACCGGGCATTAACTTCAACTTCTCCCAATATATTCAGGACAACGTCGAGGAGGCTCTGTCCGGCGTCAAGGGTGCAAACTCCGTCAAGATCGTTGGGCCCAACCTCGACGTACTGGAAAAACTCGCGGGCCAGGTCATGGCCGAAATGAGCAATGTCCGGGGCGTTGCCGACCTCGGTATTTTCCACCTGCAGGGCCAGCCGAATCTCAACATCAAAATCGATCGCGAGAAGGCAGCGCGCTACGGTCTCAACACGGGTGACGTCAACTCGGTCGTTCAGGCAGCTCTTGGCGGCACCAATGCAACAACGGTCCTGGAAGGGGATCGGCAGTTCGCTCTGGCCGTGAGGCTGGAGCCCAAGTATCGCAGTAGTCTAGATGCTATCCGTACCGTGAAGATTGCTTATCAGACGCCATCCGGCACCAATGCCTACATTCCGCTCAGTGAACTTGCCGATATATCGCTCGATACCGGCGCCTCCTTCATCTACCGCGAGCGCAGCCAGCGCTACATCCCGATCAAGTTCAGCGTTAGGGGCCGTGACCTCGGCAGCACGGTTACCGAAGCTCAGGAGCGGGTCGCCAAGGCGGTCAATCTGCCGAATGGATATCAGATCCTGTGGGCGGGCGAGTTCGAGGACCTGCAGAACGCCAAGGAGCGCCTCGTTGTCGTGATCCCGATCACGCTGCTCCTGATTCTGGTGCTGCTGTACGGTCTGTTTAATTCGCTGCGCGATAGCCTCCTTGCGCTCGCCGGCATTCCGTTCGCGATCGGCGGCGGCATCATTGCTCTCTATTTCGCCGACCTCAATTTCAGCGTTTCGGCTGCGATCGGGTTCATATCGCTGTTCGGCGTTGCCGTGATGGATGGCATTCTCAACATTACGTACTTCCGGGAGCTCCGAGCACAGGGCATGACGGTTTCAGAGGCGGTGTTCCGCGGGGCGGAGCAGCGCATGCGGCCGATGCTGATGACTGCCCTTTCCGCTGGTGTCGGATTGTTTCCGGCGGCCATTTCACACGGTATTGGTAGTCAGGTGCAGCGGCCCCTTGCGACGGTCGTCGTGGGGGGCATGTTCATCGGTCCAATCTTGTTGCTTGTGGTCGCGCCGGCCTTGCGCGAGGTCTTCCTTTCGAGAGAAAGTGTAAGGGTGCCGGACGAGGAGGATACGCCGGCGCAGGAAGCTGAATCCGCAGAAGATCCGTCATGACGTCCATTGGGGGTTGAGGGCGTGAAGGCGCGTGTTTCCCAGCGACGGTTAGAGCAACTTCGGGGCGTGGCCGCGAGCCGCGTTGTCCTTGCTCGCGCTGCGTGCGTCGGCGGCTTCAAATTCATTTCGCGTGCGCTGCTCGAGCTGCCTGCCCGCGGCAATGGGCTTTCAGATTCGACCAGTTCCGCCGCGGTTGAAGAGCAATCACGACGGTTCGGTCGGTGTTCGGCTTACCCTCGCCAACACCTCGATCGGACGTCAGGTGCAGCGTCCTTTGGCTACAGCTGTGGTGGGTAGAATGTTTACCGGGCCGGTATCGCTGCTCGTTGTGGCCCCCGTTCTGTGGCGGACGTTCCCGATAGCGGAGAGCGTCCACGCTCTTGCCAACGATGCTGACGCCAACGGACACCCAGCTAGGAAGGTAACAGAGTGAGCCCGATGAATCTGGACAGAGCCGCGTGATGTCCATAACGCTCGCCTGTAGACGCATTGGCCACGTGTGGGTAGCTCTGGCGGTCGCTGCCTCCGTGGAAGGATGCGCAGTTGGTCCGAACTTCCAGCCTCCCCCGGCACCTGATGTGGGGGGCTACGTCAAAGGGAAGCTGGACTCGCCTACCGGCGGGCAGGGAGAACCAGTGGTCACCAGTCAGCACTTCGTAAGCGGGACGGATATATCTGCCCGCTGGTGGGCCGCTTTCCGGTCGCAGCCGCTGAACAATCTCATCAGGGAGAGTGTCAATCATAACGCTAGCCTGCAAGCGGCGGAAGCGGCGATAAAGGTTGCAAACTACAACGCATTGGCACAGCGCGGCCTCTTTTTCCCGCAGGTGACTGGAAATTCGACAACTTCTCAGATTCTGACATCGAATGCCGGCTCCGTCTTTGGAGCACCTCTCGATTCGGTTCCGCAAACGGGCTACTCGCTTGTCACTCACCAGCTCACGGTAAGCTTTGTCCCCGACGTATGGGGCGGGAACGCGCGAGCTGTCGAAAGCCTCGATTCGGTGACGGAGCAACAACTGTTTCAGCTGGAGGCCGCCTACCTGAGCCTGACCAGCAATGTCGTCATGGCTGCGGTGCAGGAAGCGTCGGTCCGCGCTCAGATGGCCGCCGTTCAAGAAATCATCACCATAGAACGCCGGCTGCTTGGGATATTGAAGCGGCAGAACGAGCTTGGTCAGGTGTCAAAGGCCGACGTACTAGCTCAAGAGGCCGCGCTGGCGCAGGTGGAGCAACTGCTTCCGCCGCTTGAGAAGCAGTTGGCTCAGCAGAGAGATCTCTTGACCGCGCTTGCGGGCCAGCTGTCGGCAAACGAAATTGGGGAGAAGTTTGAACTCTCAAAGCTCAAGCTTCCGACCAATCTGCCCATCAGTCTTCCAAGCAAGCTCGTAGATCAGCGGCCGGACGTGCGTGCGGCGGAAGCATCGATGCACTCCGCCGCCGCGCAAATAGGCGTCGCTATTGCGGCCCGACTGCCCAACATTCAGCTGTCGGCAAACGGTGGATCAAGCGGTTACAATTGGGCTCAGAGCTTTGCCCCGGGAACTGGATTTTACACCTTGGCGGCCAGTGTCACGCAACCGATCTTCGACGGCTTTACTCTTTATCACAAACAAAAGGCTGCCGAGGCGGCGCTCGAGCAGGCCGAAGCCCAATACCGGGCAAGTGTGATTACCGCGTTTCAGAACGTCGCCGATGCTCTCCGGGCGCTTCAGGCGGACGCGAAAGCAATGAAAGCGGCGGTTCATTCCGAAGAGGCGGCAAAGGCGAGCCTTGACGTCGTGGAGTCACAGCTCAATCAGGGCCAGGTTAGCCAGCAATCGGTGCTCAATGCGCAGCAAACCTATTTGAACGCATTGGTGATTAAGGTGCAGGCCGAGGCCAATCGGCTGGCAGATACTGCTGCGCTCTTCATGGCTCTCGGGGGCGGATGGCCGACAAGTTGCTCATCACCAGTCTGGCGGGAGTGCGCCATGGGCGAACAGAGCTCCCTCGTTCGTTAGTAAGTTGGATGACAGGCGGGGAGGGCTAACCAAATGAATCGTTGGACGGTCCTGGCTCTTTTTCTCGTGAGCTGTGCCGCGCCCGTCACGGGCAAAGAGAGCTTCACGCCAGCTCGCCGCGGCGCAAAACGATGTATGGCCGAGGTACTCCATTCGGAAGAACTGCCCTGGGGTCCCATTTTCAGTCACCGCGTTCGCGCGCTGGTGCGGATTACGCCACCCACGGGAGCATCATTTGAGGTCATGCTCGAAGGTGAGAGACCGTGGCAGGTGCCGCCGCCGAGACGGGGGAAGGTCCGGAATATCGGTTGTGATCCGTCCGCTGCCCTCGAGATACTGAAATGAAGCTCAGATCCTCCGGCACTGTCCTGAAGAACAGCAGCCGCTACCACGTAATGTACGCACAGAGCGCTGCGAGTGGTAGCAAGATGAAACCCAATTGCGTCCAGGTTCGATAAGCGCCGTCGTCTCTAGGCCAGACAAAAACGTGTACCACGAGCCATATACAAACGCCCAAACCGAGTAGTAGACGAACGACGTCGGTCGGAGTTTCCAAAACGGACGAGATATGCTCGACCTGGGGACTGGAAACTCGCAACGTAATGATGACGAGGATTGCAATAAAAAGCGTTCTAACCGTCAGACCGGCCAGCCAAAGGGTCTTCGACGGTTTCGCGTCGGAACTCTTGCTTTTCACCGCGGCATTCACTGCACTGCACCCACAAGCCCGGCAGCCGAACCTAGAAACAATATAACTCGCGCGGTCTCGAAGCAAGCCGGCCAAGCTATTTGGGCCGCGCAGCACAATTTATGTAGACAACATAATCGGGGGGACTGCTCGTCAGACCCCACATTTCGGTCGAGAATATATTGTCTCCAACAACGCGTCCCCTTCGACAATAGGGCCTGATCTGTCGGAGAGCGAGGCGATGACGGTCTTCCCTCACCTCAGGATTGTAGCCGTAGTTGAAGGTGTTCGGGACCTGGACGACATACTCGTACTGGTCAGCGGGATGCCGTGTTTTAGCGGATAGGTCTCGGGCGTGAGCAGGTAGCGAACTTGGTAGCCCGGCCAAAGCTCCCACGCTCGCTGCGAGGCTAACGAGATTTCGCACAAACCGACGCATTCAAAGCTTCACTCTCGCGAACGCCGCAGATGGTCGGGAGGTTGGCCGAGCCGTCGCAGAAGCACAAGCGATTTTTGAGCGGCGGGACCTCCGAGAATCTGCTTCATAGGGCCGTCTACCGCAGTCCGGACCCTCGCGCCGCCAGCGGTCAGCTTTTCCGTACATCTCGACCAATGTCCGCTCCAGCCTGGCCCAGCCAAAATGGCGTAGCGGCAATCGTTGCTATTTCCTATGAGGCAAATCGGTTGCTGGGAAGGCGAGTAGTCCAGCCATCAGGCGTCGATCACTAGTTGCGGACGGCAAGCTGCGCGAGCGTAGCTCGAAAGGCCCTCAATCACTCCGCCCACGCCGATTTTGTCGTTCGCGCACCCCAGGACCTCCCCTTCAGCACGGCACGAGCGGAAAGGCTCTCATCGCAGTCGGTCCAACCGAATTTTCCTGTATGGCCGGTGTCCCAACTCGGGCGTGAGAAGGGGCCTAGATCGGCGGTGCTCGCCTGCCCGCGTTGATGAAAATCTAACGTTGTCGAGTCCGAAACTTGCGCAGACGACAACGTTAACGCTCATGTGCTTGCGCGCTCGTTTTGAAGCGAATGGGCGATCACGGCGAAGGCAGCCCCGGAATTTGGACACCAGCGGTCTGCAAGATCAGGAAGACGTTGAGCAGCAGCACCGAGATGGTGCCGGCAAGCGCTGCGAGATTGGTGAGCCGCCCATTCGCGAAGCGCCCCATGATGTCGCGCCGTCGCGTGAACATGAGCAGGGCAATCATGGGAAGCGGCAGGGCAATGCTGAGCACGACCTGACTGATGACGAGCGCATCGGTCGCATTAGCGCCGAGGCCGACGATCACGAACGCCGGCAACATCGTCACTAGGCGACGGACCCAGATCGGTATGCAAAAGCCGACGAAGCCCTGCATGATCAGTTGCCCCGCCATCGTCCCGACCGTCGAACTCGACACGCCGGACGCCAGCAGGGAGATTAGGAATATTCCGGCCGCAGCGGCGCCGAACAGTGGCGTCAGGGTGCGATAGGCGGTCTCGATCTCCGCAACGTCCCTATGGCCGGCGTGGAAAGCGCCCGAGGCCATGATCACCATCGCCATGTTGACTAGGCCGGCGACCGCGAGCGCGATCACGACCTCGATGTTCGAGATGCGCACGATCTGCCGCTTGTCGCTCTCGCTGCAAGACGGAACCCGCGCTTGCGTCAGGCCGGAATGCAGATAGATGGCGTGCGGCATCACGGTCGCACCGATGATGCCGACGGCCAGCAACAGCGCGCCGCCGTCGGCGATCTGCGGCAGTGCTGCGTGCAGGGCTGCCGCGCGCCAATCCACCGGCACGATGAACATCTCGACGAGATAGGACAAGGCGATCACCGCGACCAGATTGCCTATGATCAGTTCGACCGGTCGGAATCCGAACCGCTCGAAGGTCAGGATGCCGTAGACGACCGCCCCGGTAACCAGCATGCCGTATAGCAGGGGAATGCCGAACAGCAGCGAGAGCCCGATGGCGCCGCCGAGGAACTCGGCTAGGTCCGTCGCCATGGCCGCGACCTCGCTGATGACCCACATCGCAAGGACCACCGGTCGCGGAAAATGCGCCACGCACATCTCCGCCAAATTGCGTCCCGTCACGATCCCCAGTTTTGCCGAAAGCGCCTGGAACAAGACCGCGATCAGGTTGGCGAGCAAAACCACCCAGAGCAGGCCATAGCCGTATTTCGCGCCAGCCTGGATGTTGGTCGCGTAGTTGCCGGGGTCGATATAGGCGATCGAGGCAACCACCGCGGGACCGGCAAAAGCCAGATAGGCCCGCAACCCGCTGCGCCGGCCAGTGAGCACGTCTCTGGCTGCAGCGACGGTCCGGGCCGTAAGCGTTTCTCGCCGGACAAGAATTTCGGTCATCGTCCCAATTTTACTCCGTCTCGGTTCCGGCAACATGTAGCTAAGGCTACACCAAATAGTATGGCGTGATATTCGGCTGTCAACGCACGAAATATAGCCTATGCTACACTTTGATCATGAGAGTTGAGATTCGCGGCGATTTGCCCTAAGCGAATGCCCTATGAGGGGGCGGCAATGTCACGAATTCCGAAGAACAAGCCGGTCGATGCCGCGATGGAGCTTCCGACCGAAGGGACGCAGGCTCGCAGGTTTGGCAAGACCCGCTCGGCACAGTCGGGTGCTCTGCTCGAGGACTATGTCGAACTCATTTCCGATCTGCTGACCGCAAGCGGAGAGGCGCGTCCGACGGATGTGGCCCGCCGGCTTGGTGTTTCCCATCCAACCGCCATCAAGACCATTTCGCGGCTGAAGCGCGAAGGGCTGGCAACCGGCCGGCCCTATCGCGGAATTTTTCTGACTGAGAAAGGACAAAAGCTGGCGGCTCGCGTTCGGACGCGACATAGGCTGGTGGTCGATGTGCTCCTGGCCTTGGGCGTTCCCGCGGAAGCCGCGGAGTCCGACGCCGAAGGCATCGAGCACTACGTCTCGGAAGCGACCCTCGCGGCATTTGCGGACTTCCTGCGATCAAACACCTAAGCGCCGATGTAAGGGAATGCCGCTTGCGTAAGGAAATTAATACGACCGTCTGATGTGGGGCTAGCTGCGGTAACCGCTACCCCCTTAACCGACCGACACGGGAGGTCCCATCGGAGCAGAAGACGCAGCAATCGCTGGCCTTGGGCGTTCCGATGTAGAAAGAGGGCGATTGAGCTGATGCCTCCGCACAAGGCGGCCCGCTCCGTTACGCAGAGCCCACACGAAATCTGTCTCTGGGAATCCTTTGTACGGCGCCGTCGGGATATGGTCTGAGTCAACCAACTTCCCGTGAAGGGGGGACCATCGGATGTCGCCAGTGCTGCGGGGCGGCGGGATTGAGGTAAGCTGATGCGTCTTTTGCTGGTCGAAGATACCATCGATCTCTCGAAGCTGGTGGCCAGCGAGCTGATGGCCGCTGGATACGAGGTCGATGTCGTGAGCTCGGCGACGGAGGCGCGGAACGCGCTCCAGGATGTGAGCTATGCTGCGATGATTCTCGATCTCGGGCTGCCCGACGATGACGCCCTTGCGGTTTTGACCGAGCTTCGTCACCGGTCCAACCCGCTGCCGGTTATTGTGCTGACCGCGCGCGGCGGCGTGCAGGATCGCGTCAACGGCCTCCGAAGTGGTGCCGACGACTACCTCGCCAAACCGTTTGCGCTGGAGGAGCTGGTATCCCGGCTTGAGGCGATCTTGCGCCGTCCAGGGCAATTGCTCGGCCTTTCGCTCACGCTGGGGAAACTCGTCTACGACACCGAGAGCCGGCAGGTCTTTGTCGATGGCGCGCCCCGGACGCTTTCCGCGCGTGAAACGTCGGTCCTGGAAATCTTGCTGCTGTGGCGGGGGCGGGTGATGCCGAAGAAAAACATCGAGGACCACATTTTCGGGTTGTCCGGCGACGGCGTGGAATTCAATCAGACCACCTACGCCCTGGACCGCCACCCTCGAAAGGCGGCGCTTGCTCGTTTCTTGCGCAAGGTGGTCGGTGAGCCATTTGAAGATGCCGAGCACGGCCTCGTAGCTTGAATCCGCGGCGCTGGTCCGAGGCTCACCGGCCTTCATCGAACTCGCGTCTCGGGCGCCATCCGACGGGATCTGCGATCCAGCGGTTGATGTCGGATTCGTGCCAGCCGCGGCAGCCGAAACGGGAAGCAGGAGCTCAATCGCTTTCATTCCGGCCGCACACTCACCTGCAGTGAGGACATCCCCCGGTGACAGGGCGCGCATAGGCGTCTACCACGTCTCCATCGTCGAGTTCCGCCTTGTCGCCAAGAGATAAGCCTAGCGCGCACAAGCCGCCGCCCGGCGCTCGAGCAGCGCCCGTTCGCGGGTGTTGACGGCAAGCGCGGCCGCGGCAGTAAAGGCCGCGCGGGCTTCGGCCAGACGGCCCAAGCGTTGCAGGAGATCGCCGCGCACGCTCGGCAACAAGTGGTAGCCCCTCAACGCCGGGAAATCCGCCAGCGCATCCACGATATCGAGACCCGCGGCAGGCCCCGCGACCATCGCAACGGCGACGGCGCGGTTGAGTTCGACGACCGGCGAGTTGGTCAGGGCCGATAACCGTGAGTAAAGGCCGGCGATGCTCTGCCAGTCGGTGTTCTCCATGGTCGGCGCGCGAGCGTGGCAGGCGGCGATGGCGGCCTGCAACGTAAAGAACCCCGCTCCTCCGCCCAGTTTTCGCGCCCGACTCAGCGCATCGAAGCCGCGGCGGATCTGCAGCGCGTCCCACAGGCGGCGGTCCTGATCCATCAAGAGGATGGGCTCACCGTCGGGCCCAGTGCGCGCCGCGTTGCGTGCCGCGTTCAGTTCCATCAGGGCCATTAGACCATGCACTTCAGGCTGATCCGGCGCGAGGGCCGCCAGCACCCGGCCCAAGCGGCGGGCTTCGTCACAAAGCTGAGGCCGCAACCAGTCGTCGCCACGCGCGGCGGTGTAACCCTCGTTGAAGATTACGTAGATGACCTCCAGCACCGTCGGCAGACGCCGGTTGCGCTCTTCGCCCTGTGGGGTCTCATAGGACAAGCCAGATTCCGACAGGAGGCGCTTGGCGCGGACGATACGCTGGGCCACGGTCGCCTCCGAGAGCAGAAACGCGCGGGCGATCTCTTCGGTAGTCAGGCCGCAGACCATGCGTAGCGCCAAGGCCGCTCGTGATTCACGCGACAACCGCGGATGGCAGGCGGTGAAGATCAGGCGCAGCATCTCGTCGCCGATGTCGTCATCGAGGGTTGAATCGAGGTCGGGCATGGTATTCTGCTCAATTTCCAGCGCCGCCGCGATTATCCCATGCTGGCGGGCAAGCATCGGCGCGCGCCGCAGGTGGTCTAAGGCTCGGCGCTTGGCGGCGGCCATTAGCCAGGCGCCTGGCCGCTCGGGCACGCCAGCTTCGGGCCACCGCTCCAGCGCGGCGACGAGGGCATCCTGTGTTAGCTCTTCGGCCAAGGGCACGTCGCGTAGCATCCGCGCAAGGCTTGTGATCAGCCTGGGCTGCTCAATTCGCCAGGCGGCGAGAATCGCGCGATGGACGTCACTCTGGGTCACGCCGGACGCCTCCGTTAAGCGCCCTTCGTCATCGAGCCGCCGATAGCGCGAACCTCACAAGTCCCTTCCCATCCGGGCATGAAATCCGTGTGCAACCGCATGAATTCTCGTGCGGAAGCGAGGGCCTCGGCCGGACCGGGCAAATCGAAGATCGCATAGCCGCCGATCATCTCCTTCGCCTCGATGAACGGACCGTCGATCACCTTCAACTCGCCCTTCTCGATCGAGACTTGGCAGCCCATCGCGAGCGGCATTAGCCCACCGTCGTCGAGCATACGACCAGCCTCGATCTCGCGCCGGGCCATCTTGTGCATGGCTTCCATCAGCGCAGGGGGCGGCTCAGCACGCTGACTGGATTTGACGATAAACATGTAACGCATCCAAGATACTCCTTCGACGGGCGGCGACGCCCTCGCGGCCTGACTATCCCGTCAAACAGTTCGACGGACCAACTCGGGCTGAATCGACAGAGACCTAAAAAAATCAGCTTGCGGCCCTCGGGACTCTCGGATGAGCTGACGGAGGCTGCCCGACCAAGGTCTTGGAAGGTAGAGACTAAAAGCGAGCACAGATCGCACCCGCAAGTCAAAGATGTAGAGCGTGGCCAATTTGGTCCGTGAGTCGTGGCCACGCTACGACAGTTCGCACTTTCTCAAAGATTCCGCGAAGGGCCGCGCTGCAAGCCTTCCGGCAGCGGTCTCAGAAAAAGTACTATTCTCGTCCATAGCAACTCGTTGATCTCGCGTCACAAAGTGTCCCTCACGCGCCAAAGAATTGTGCCGGCGAGCCGTCAGAAATTTGCGCTTTGATCTCACACTCGAATTTCGATGATCCGCGAGTTGCTCGGTTTCAGCATCTGTCGTTTCAACCCCGTCCTTGATATCCGGCAGGCGCTCGAGCGCCAGCTGGAGGCCGAGGGCTGGACGGAGCTCGATCGGCAACTGGTTCGCGACGCAGGGACGGCATGGCGTCATAGGCCCTTCCGACGTTTCGCGTAAGCGCGCCGCCCTCGCTCGCGATTTCCGCACACCTCACTCGAGCACCATAGCCTCGTCCTGTTCGGACTCTCGTCGACAAAGAACCAACCACAGCCGATAGCTTGGCAGCATCCAATTCGTCCAGCATCTGTCGACGTCAAAACGGCGGTCAATGACCATAACAACGGCCAAAGTGGCTCGCGGACATCCCGCCCCGGAAGGTCGTGCAAAAACACTCCACCACGATCAACAAGACCTGGCTGAGGCGGAGCTTGAGCGAGAAGATCGTTGACCAGGTCTAGATTGGGCGGCTCGTTGCAGCGAAGCGCGTCACAGATCTTCCAGATCTCCTGACGGAGGGAAAGAAGTTCGGCCAGCGCTGCAGACCCGATGGATGGGTTCCGCTTGTCGACCGATACCAAGCGCTCGACAGCCGCCGCAGACATCGTTCCCCGGCGCGCGCACCAGCCGAGGAAGGCCGCGTAGTCGGGGATAAGCTCCTGCGGATCATTCGATGTTCGCCAGTCAAGCGTGTTCCCGAAATCCAGACAGACGCGCCCGCCAAAAAACTGCGTCGCTGCTCGTAGTGGGTCCCTTGACATGGCTGCTTCGGCGTGGCCTATCTAATGCCCATGACCATTATAACCGAGACTGTCTCTGAGAGAAAGTCCCGCTGCTCAAGCGCCGGGTTCAGGCGCGGTTTCATCAAGGCGCTGCCGTTCCTTTTCAGCAATGGTGTTGCGGGCGTGGTCATGGGTGTCGCCTATCGCGGGGTTGGACTTGGCTTCGCTCCTGCGGTGCTGTTTAGCGTCGTCGTGTACTCCGCCACAGCGCAGGCCGTCACGCTCGGGATGTGGGCTGCGGCCCCGCCAATCCTTCCCATGATCGTCGCGTGCGTGGCAACCAACGCGCGCTACCTGGTCATGGGCGCTCACCTTCACCAGCTTTTCGGCAGGCTTCGGAAGCGAATCACGCTCCCCATCCTGTTCCTTCTGGCGGACGCGTCATGGCTGATGACGGCCGCTGATGCGGAAAGCAATGATGCCGATGCCGGCTATCTCCTCGGCGCAAGCGCGCCAATGGCGATCGGGTGGATGGGCGGAACGGCTTTAGGCTACGGCTTGCCGCTGAAGCCGGGCGGCCCGCTCGCAATCGCCGCCTCGTTGCTGCCGGCGGCCTTCATCGTCACGCTCCTTCCAAGTCAGTGGCGCGGTAAGCGCTCTATTCTTCCCTGGCTGTTGGCCGCGGCCACCGCTTTCCTCGTCAGTCGGTTCGCGGCGCCAAACTGGGCCATGCTGATCGGCGGTGCAGCCGGAACAGGACTCAGCATGTTGCGAGGCGATCGTGCTTGACTGGCGAACTCTTGCGACGATCGCCGTGCTCGGCCTCGTCAGTTATGTCATGCGGTCCGGTGGATTCCTCGCTGCCGGGCTGATGCGCGAGGACGGGAGCGTCGCGAGGTTCTTCCGATTGGCGCCCGGCAACCTTTTCATCGCCTTCGTCGCAGCGGCCTGCCTGGAGGGCGGTTTGCCAAGCCTCCTCGGCTGTACCACCGCATTCGGCGTGATGGCTTTGACCCGAAAAGAATGGGCGGCTCTAGCCTCAGGCTTCGCAATTGCCGCCCTCATAGCTGTCTTGCATTTCAAGTAACTCTTTCGGCGATTTTTCTCAGCCCCCCTCAGCACCGACTGTCCCTGTCTGCGAGGCGTCGCCGCCGAAGCTTGAAACCTAACGATTCTGAGCCCGAACTCCTTCAGCAGGGCGTCCAAGAGGCACTCGCCCCCAAAATTCTCGCAGCGAGATTCTTTTCCCAAATTCGCCTGCACAGCTACCAAAATGCGCTGTATTTGCTCTCGAACCTGTCCCAACAATGTTCCCGGCACCGGGTAGAGGAGGGCTCCAAATCGGACCGACTCGAACGAGGTCCGCCATGGGAGAGTGCCGATTTCACACCGCAACACACAACGAATAACGAGCTGCAATGTAACAAGGGCGCTGCGCAAGGCAGACTCGAAAGTGATATGATGGTTTTGAGCAGCGTCGGGGGCAAGAGTCCAGGAGAACCCACAATGAAAAATTTGGCGCCTGTCATAGCACTCATTGTCCTCGCAATGACGTCCCCGGCATCGCCCCGAGGCTCAGTCGGCCCCCGAAACGACTGGTCGACATTGTCCGCTGAAAAGCTTCAGCATTTGCCGGCACCAATCAGCTCTGCCATCCGCGCAGCTCAGAAGGCCTGCGGAGATGACGAACCCAGGGCTCGAACTGGATTTTTACGGTATCTCCGAGCAGAGAGTGGACAGGAGTTTGTGTCGCTCCACTTCGACCAATTCCATTGTTCACAACCTTCAGCACTGTGCAATTCCGCGGGTTGCACGCATCGTATCTTCCTGACCGATGAAAGGGGCCAGACTCGCGAGGTGTGGCATGCCAAAGCGCACGAAATCGACATGGATGACGAGGCGGGACGGGCTGCCGTCAACGTGAATTGTGATAATTCTTGCGTCTCGAAGCTGTTATGGAACGGCAACCGATTTTCCAAGTAGCCGTTCGATCTTGCAACGGCAAGCACGCCGGACCGAAGCGCGCCCCTTACCTCTGCAATCGCTAAGCGCCTGCGATGGCGAGCTGAAATATCCGCACAAGGACCAAACCGCCGGCCACGAGAAGATAACCGCGCAGGACGATCATCCACACTCGACTGAGCACGCTGAGCCTGACCGGAGGCAGCTCGCTAAGGGGCGGCATTCGCCAATCGTCGTACACGTCAACCTTCCGCTTGGCTCGCTTTGGCGTGGCGCCCGCGGCAGAGGGGCGACGCGAAAGCTCGAACATTTTCGCGCCGACCGTCAGTAGGGCACCAAGAATGCTTCCGCCGACCAGGATGCCCAGGATCCATTGCTCGCCAATGTCCGGAAAAAGCATGGAAGCCGTAAGAATGATCGACAGCATCACCAGCACCGCGATAACGGCCCCTGTGAAAAGGTTCAGCATCCGCGAATTCGCCCAGGGGCCGAGGACCGCCGTATCGTTGCATAGCAGCAGCAGGAACACCGTCGCGCTCGGCAGCAACACACCAGCCAGGGTCTGGACTGCGTTCGTCAACAGCCCGAGCGGCGTCCCCGGTGTCAGCACGAGTACAGCGGCCACGATGATCAGCGCGAAATAGACGCCATAGAAGCCTTTTGCGTCGGATGGCTTGCGATGCAGCGAATGCTTCAGAAAAAATACGTCGCCGATTGCATAAGCAGTGGACAACGAGACCGCGGCGGCGCCGACAATGCTGGCGTCCAGTAGGGCGAGCGCAAACAGCACCGCTGGCAGACGGCCAGCATATTTCTCCAAGCCGACTGCCGTACCTAATGCATCGGTATAGTTGCCGAACTCAGGCCGTCCCGCGAAAATCGCCGCCGAGAAGCCGATCATCGCGACCGCGCCCAGAATAACGAGCGCGATGCCCAAGCCAAGATCCCAGCGTTCGTATTTGATGAAGCGTGGTGTGATCCGTTTGTCGATGAGATAGCTTTGCTGGAAAAACAGCTGCCAGGGCGCAACCGTAGTGCCGACGACGGCGATGATCAGCAGCATGACTTCGCTAAAATTGCCGTCCTTCGGCATTTTCGGCACCAAGAGGTCAGACGCGATCTGCTCCACCGGCGGATGAACCATCAGGACGACAGGCACCAGCAGGAGGCTACCGAAGACGAGGATGATCGCGAATCGTTCGAAACGGCGGAAGTTACCAGTACTGACCGCAAGCATCACGATCAGCGCCGAGGCCAACACGCCCCAGAACTGCGGCAAGCCGAGATAGCGCAAGGCCAGACTGATCCCGATGAATTCGGTGACGAGCGTCAGTGCGTTCAACAGGAACAAATCGATCACGCTGAACGCACCCCAGAACTTGCCGAAGCGCTCAAAGATCAGCCTTGCATGACCGACCCCGGTCACCGCGCCGAGGCGCACCACCATCTCCTGGTTCACATAGAGCACCGGGATCAGCAGCATCAGCGTCCATAGCAGGGTCGTGCCGTAATTCTGGCCGGCCTGCGTGTAGGTGCCGAATGCGCCGGCATCGTTGTCCCCCACCATGACGATGAGGCCCGGTCCAAGGATCGCGATCAGCGTTCTCCATCGCGCCCAGAATCCCCTCCGCGGCCCATGATCATGGTGCCGGATGGTGCCGAGTGCGCCATGGATATCGCCGATATGGGCCTCATCGAGCACGGCGGCCCGGCTGACCTCCTTGTGAGCAGGATTCATGATGTTCATTGTGCATCACCTGAACTGGCGGGATCGATGTTCGACTAAAAGGCGATCTGCTCAAGCGCAGCCACTTGCCCGCCGCCCGGAACGAGGCGCGGAGCGCTAAAATACGGCAGCTCGCCTTGATTGCCGCGTGGCTCGTCCGCAATGGCCGCGAACTCCCACCGGCACTCCAGGCGCCCTCCATCAGAGGTAAGCGACCAACGGCAGACCAGCGCCTCGCGCGGACGCTGGGTACCAAAACCCGGCCGGTTGTCGTTGGTATAGATTGGGGAAAAACCAACCGCTGCGCTCCGCAGGCCGTTCGGCCGTTGCACGCCACGCCGGATTTTTGCGAATTTCTCGAACATCGCTCACCTCCACCCCGCGCTCCGCGGCGGGATGGTGAGCATGGCGGGTCGCTAGGCGCGACCGGCAATCCTCACGCGGCCGCAGCCGTCGCGATCGATTCTGAATTTCTGCGGCATCACGGGCCCCATTACGGGGCGGGTCATGCCAGAGATGCTACTGCCCATGGTTCTTTCAGGAGTCTCTCGACTCCGCTCGGATTGCCTTTGGTCCTCAATGCGGTCCAGAACGATCTGGTTCCAACCACAGATCGGCCCGTACGCCTGTTGTCGGACCCTGTCAAGCAATTTGGCTATCCCCCCTGGAGGATAGGCCGCATCCGCCATGGAGGATCGTTTGCGGGGGCTGCTGGACCGTCTGGACCGCTGCTCATCTGCGAATAATTGTCGATACGACTGCGACGAGCGGACAGGCAGTCGGCCGCCGGACGAAGCGATACAGTCCACATTGGGCCGATCTGGCCTTTGCACCCGCGCAGGCAGGTCCAACTCAGCTCGCGGCGAACCGCCAAAGAGCAGATCAGAAGAGCACCCAACCTTCATGCCTCACGTCGAGACCATCCGTTCACCGCGACGTCCTCTCAAATCTGGACGACAAGACCCGCCGCTCCCCGCGCTCACTTTCCATGCGGGAACGCCTCCGCCACCGGCCACATGCCGCTAAGGCGCGGGATAGCTGAAGCCTCCATCTGTTTGATCTCCCGCAAGAGAGCCACACCCCATCATGATTGTATGGCTCCTGCTGTCCCGACAGTCGGATACACCCATGCACTTGCTATCGAAACCGACGAAGACGATTGATCGCCATGGTGCTGGTGTGGCGGCAAACGACGGCTGGCTCGCGGCAATAAGCCGCCTTGAGCCGAGCGAAGCCTGCACGAAAGTGGGTTCGACGCCGGGAGGACTCTCAGCTACTGAAGCCGCGACGCGGCTGAAGAAGCATGGACCTAACCTGGTCGCCCGGGAACGCAAGCCGACCATTCCCGAGGAGATTTGGAACCGCGCGCGCAACCCTTTGAACGCCTTGCTCTTGACGCTCGCGGTGGTCTCTTTTCTCTTGGGAGACGTTCGCGCTGCCGTCGTGATCGCTGCGATGGTCGTGCTGGCGATCACGACCGCCTTTATCCAGGAGCACCGGTCGAACGAGGCCGCAGCCCGGCTGCGCGCCATGGTTCACACGACCGCAAGTGTCAGGCGCGGACCTGTCCGAGCGGATGACCCCTTCACAGAGATTCCAATGGATCAACTCGTGCCGGGGGATGTGGTGCGGCTCTCAGCCGGGGATATGATTCCGGCGGATCTGCGCTTGCTCGAGGCCAGGGATCTGTTCGTCAATCAGGCCGTCCTGACCGGCGAATCCATGCCTGCGGAAAAACACGGCCAATCCAGCACGTCCGCGTGCGAGGACCCCTTCGACCTCCCGAACGTCTGCTTCATGGGCGCGAACGTTGTTTCCGGGTACGGCACCGGCGTGATCTTGCAGACCGGTCGGAACACCTTCTTCGGCCAGCTTGCCCACGAGATTGCTGGACGCCGCGTTCCGACCGCCTTCGACCAGGGCATCAACAGGTTCACCTGGCTGATGATCCGCTTCATTCTCGTGATGGTTCCTGCCGTTTTCCTGATCAACGGCCTGACGAAGCACGATTGGCTAGAGGCGCTGCTTTTCGCGGTGGCAGTGGCCGTCGGCCTCACACCAGAAATGCTGCCGATGATCGTGACGGTCAATCTCGCCAAAGGCGCGATGGCAATGTCGCGCAAGAAAGTGATCGTCAAGCGGCTGAATGCCATTCAGAATTTTGGGGCAATGGACGTGTTGTGCACCGACAAGACGGGCACTCTCACTCAGGATCGAATTATTCTCAAACGGCACATCGACATCGAGGGAAACGACTCAGATGAGGTGCTCCTGTACGCGTTCTTGAACAGCCATTTCCAATCCGGGTTGAAGAACCTCCTTGACAAGGCCGTGCTTGCGCACGCCGAACTCGTTCAACGATTGCGGGCTGACGGCGGCTATACGAAAGTCGACGAAATCCCCTTTGACTTCACACGCCGGCGCCTGTCCGTGGTAGTCAGGCGGGACGGCGCGAAGCATCTGCTCATTTGCAAGGGCGCGGTCGAGGAGATCTTCGCCGTCTGCTCGAACTACTCCCTGAATGGTGAGGTTGGTCGGCTCGACGACACTCATTTTGAGGCAGCCAAAGAGCAGACCAGAGCCTTAAATTCCGATGGATTTCGTGTCGTTGCGGTGGCCTACAAGGAGATGGCCCCCTCGAAGGCGGCGTATTCGGTTGAGGATGAGGCAGATCTGACGCTTCTAGGGTACATCGCCTTCCTGGATCCCCCGAAAGAGAGCGCCATGGAGGCGATCGCAGCGCTCGCGCGAAAAGGTGTTCAGATCAAGGTACTTACCGGCGATAACGAGGTCATAACGCGCAAGATTTGTCGCGAGGTCCAACTGGAGGCGGGCGAAATCGTGCTGGGCAACCGGATCGGCCAGATGAGCGATGCCGAACTGGCCGAGGTCGCCGACCGCACCACCGTTTTCGCCAAGCTCAACCCCGAGCAGAAGGAAAGAGTCGTACGATCCCTACACCTCAAGGGACACGTGGTCGGATTCCTCGGCGACGGCATCAACGACAGTCCGGCCCTGAAAGTTGCGGACGTCGGCATCTCGGTCGACACCGCGGTCGATATCGCAAAAGAGTCCGCAGACATCATCCTGCTCGAAAAGAGTCTCCTCGTCCTTCAAGAGGGCGTGACGGAAGGTCGCAAGGTTTTCGCGAATATCACGAAATATATCAAGATGGGCGCCAGCTCGAACTTCGGGAATATGTTCAGCGTGCTCGGGGCAAGCATCTTCCTGCCGTTCCTGCCGATGGCGCCAATTCAGGTCCTGACGAACAATCTGCTCTATGATTTCTCGCAGACGACGATTCCGACCGACAATGTCGACGATGAGTATGTGGCTTCACCGCGAAAATGGGAAATCGGCAACATATTCAAGTTCATGATCTTTATCGGACCAATCAGCTCGATATTCGACTACGCAACCTACGGCATGATGCTTTTTGTGTTCGATGCCTGGAATAACGCGCCGTTGTTTCAAACCGGCTGGTTTGTCGAATCACTGCTGACGCAGACGTTGATCATTCACATCATCAGGACGGCCAAGATCCCTTTCATCGAGAGCCGCGCAAGCCCCGCGCTCATCGCAACGACGATCATCATCTGTACGATCGGCATAGCGCTGCCCTTCACTTGGGCGGGAGCTGCCCTGGGCTTCACGCCATTGCCGTGGACCTACTGGCCGCTGGTGACCGCCATGCTGCTGATGTATGCAGTCCTCACGCACTTCGTCAAAGTTTGGTTCACACGAAGGTGGGGCCTCTGACATACCCCTACTGTTCGAGCCTATGCGTGACGCCAAATGCTTAACACTCAGGGTTCTACTGCCACGTTGGGGCGACTGGCCTTTCGGTTGGCGGTCATACTTGCCCTGTCCATGCTCTGGTCTGGAGACGCCCCTGCGCGAGCGGCCAGCCTTCTCAGCTGCTTGCTTGGAGCCGTCGTGCTGTGGGCCGCTTACACTGCGAGAGAGAAGTTTGTCGGTTCTGGTCTTACCCGTTGGCACGAGGGTGGTTTTCTGCTTGTTCTCGCAGGTGTGCTACTCATTTGGTTTGGCCGCTAGATCGTGCTGTCGGACGTTCGTGCGCCACGCCGGGATGGCGCCGCGATTGGCGAGGACAGCGCGCGCCTTACGGCGGATTGTGCCGGCCGGGCAACATCCGCCACAAGGTCGGATCGACGCACAAGGTCGGATCGCCGGAAGGTCTGACTCACGTCATTCGTGGGCGAAGGAACTTGCTTGTCAACGGGCGTCAAAGCTGGAAGCTGCGGCCTACCTTACAAATATTTCGAAATCAGCTTGAAATCTCTCAACGCTGCCTGCCCCTTCGAGCCGTGCGTTTTGAAGGACCGTTCGAGACTGTGGCTGATGTGGTCGTGAATCAGCGCCTTCTTGGCGCTTTCGATCGCGCTCTCGACCGCCTGCAGTTGCTGGGCAATCTCAGCACAAGGTCGATTGTTTTCGACCATTTCGATGATGGTCTCGAGATGACCATTGGCGCGTTTCAGCCGCCTGGCAATCGCAAGATGAGGATAGTCACGCATTGGTTTTTTTCTCCTATCGTTGTAAGGATATATCATTCATCCTCCCGCGGGGATAGGATGGGCCACTTGACTCGCGATGAGCGCGCGCATATGGGCCACTAGGCGATACGGAATGTTCCGTTCCGGGTCGCTATCAACCGCCATAAAGAGAGCCATGGCAGTCCTCGCAATGGCAGCGCGTCCCCGATCTATCCGGCCCGATCCGCGTTGTAGCAAGAAGTCGCTATTGCGACGGCCATAGCCGTGAGAATCAACGCCGCAAATAAGCGGGCCTTTAGCTCACGGTCCTGCCGCACGAAGCGGAGGGGGAGATGAGCGACCTTCAAGGCAGTTGCACGACACAAGCCGGCTGGTTCCCAGCACCGTCGCGCGAAGATTTCCGCCTAGATCACGCTCCCTCGATCGGACCTGGCCGTTGGCTTAAGCGGTGAGGGCCGGAAGATGATCAACGCGGCCATCTTGGAGGCGCGACGCTGGGGAGCGATCGGCGCGCTTCGCTTGGCCAGCCGAATGCTCCGCTGTGCGATGATGCTTCACCGGACCCACCGGATTTCACACGGCAGTCTGCTGGCTATCCTATCTGGAACACGCGTGCTGGAGCGGCTGGGAGCTTGGTTAGCTCTCGGGCATCGGCGGAAGCGCAAGCGAGCCGAGCGAGATCTTTGAAATGATAACACCAATTGATCAAGCCATCATCTGCCTCTGCACCGCGACGGATTTGAGAGCTGGCACTGGATTCAAGCGCCAATAGCGTCAGCGACTGGCGGGCCTGCCTGGAGCCTGCGGCAACTGGACAGCACTGAACTCGAAGAGAGCGGATGCATCGAGGCGATCGCACAGCTTACGGCGCAATCGAACAGTGGTGCGATCTTTGAGTAGATCGCCAGCCGGCACAGTCTTGAACCGACCGATTTCGACCGCTAGCCCCGGCACGGAGCGGCTGTTGCATGGTCCCCTAGCCGCGAGCTGGCGGGCCTTTCTCCCCCGATCCATCTAAACCCGAAGCGGTGTGCTCGTTCGGTACGCTACCTGATGTCGGCCGGGCCGCGGCAAGCGCGCGTTTGAGGATCGCGGACGCGGCCCCTGCCGCAACCGAGTTCGCTGGGGAATCCAGTTGACCCGGACGCGCTTGGAACCGACGACGCTACACCGGTCGTCGACGCACTTTGGAAGGCTGGCTTGGTCTGAAACGATCCAGCAGCCTTGCTCGTCGACGCGGTCGCTATCGTGACAACCACGATCAACAGCAAAAAGCTGATGCGACACATTGCGCTGCTGTTCCGGCTGAGAAAACCTAAAAATAGTCTAATGCTGAATGCGGCGGAAGTACAGGAGTGCGTTCATTTTTCGATTTGAGAGCAGCTCGCAACAGACAACGAGCTGCGAGGCGCCTGATTCATCCGGGGTCGTCGCGGACCAGCGCTCGGCTGCACCAGTACAATCTTTGCGCATGCCGGAAGAGATTCGCAATCAGCCAAAGATCGAAATATAGGCGCACCGGCAGCTGCTCACTATCCTCCCCGGAGGATGACCGCTTTTGCTTGACTTCGTTCCAGACCGAGCCTAGGGGACGACGGCGCTTCCGTCGCGGATCATGCGATGACGAAGCGCGTCCCAACCCTGATGAAAGAGCTATGGGCAGTACGACCTCTGGCAACGTCACTCCACTCCACGCGATTGGATCGGTATTGCCGTCACTCCTTGAGATCAACCGCGCCGGCGGCAGCCGTGGAGGCGTTCGTGGTCAATAGATGACCCGCGTCGCTCATCCTGCCGTAAGGCGACAGGAAAATGAGCGATGATCCCGAACATCACAAAGTCTCGGCCGGTTGTTTCCGGGTCTCGGTTGCCCAGCACCGCATTTCACAAAACCTTCTTTCAATCGTCGTACTCGCACCTTGGCAGGCTGAGGTGGCTGTCCCAGGGCCCGCGCGTCATCCGGCAGCAAAGCCAACGCGCGATAGAAATTGCAGCACGAGACTGGTTCGAGAGCCGAGACCTTGCTCGACCGGTCTCATCGCTGTGTTGCACGCACGTCACTTGCCGATGCCATCTCACCATGCTGCGGAACAGGCTTGTTGCAATTGCGAAACGGACGGGGGTGAATCGTGCCTGCGTCCTGTTCGCTCCGCGGGTCGCCGTGGAGCAGTGTTTCCCTATCTTCTGGCGGTCGGTGCTGCCCGGAATTATGACGAACGAGACCAGAGAAATGGCGGTAGCGGCCGATAAGCGGGGCGCCGGCGGACGACGGCGCATACGGCTCGTCGTCGGCATCGGGCTTGGTGCGATGTTTAGTTTCGAACACGTGGCTCTCGCGGCGGACCTCGCGGTCAGCGCCTCCGTGCCCTACACGTCGACGACCTACGACTGGACCGGCTGGTATATCGGCGCGCATGCGGGTGCGCTGAGGGGCTCTACGACTTGGACATCGACGCCGCTCGGGCCTGGAGGACTGCCCTTGAACGGTGCGTTCGACCTTCCGCTCAATTTCAATTTCATGGCCGGGACCGGCAGCTACGTTCTCGGCCTGCAAGGTGGATACAATTATGTCCTGCCGTCGCGAGTCATGCTGGGTATCGAAGGCGATGTGAGCGTCCCAAATTCCGACGTGGTGGTGCCGTACTCGGTGAAGGGCAACCAGAGCGCCGCTTCGTCCTCGATCGGCCAGGTTACCTACGGCGAATCCGTCATCCATTATGGCAGCATCCGTGGCCGGGTCGGCTATGCCTTCGATCACTTCCTCCTCTACGGCACGGGCGGGTTCGCCTGGACCTATGACCAGGTGACGCGGAGCCAGGACGCATCTCCCCCTGCCGGCAGTCTCGCACCTGCGGGCACGCTGGAGTCCAAACTGCTGTGGCGGCTCGGATGGGTCGCAGGCGTCGGTGTGGAGATCCCGATCACTGGAAACTGGTCGGCCAAGGCCGAGTTTCTGGAAACTGGGTTTGGTCGCAAGGGCACGTTCTTCCCGGCTTCGGCGGACGGCTTTCAGTCTGACCTTGCCATGCAAAGCGTCCGCGTCGGGCTAAACTACAAGATCGGCGACACCAATCCGATACCGGCGCTGATCACCAGAACGCCTGAGGCGTTAGAGACTGACCGTTTCGCTTTCCACGCCCAGTCGACCCTCCTCGAGCAGTACGCCTCGCCGTTTCGCTCGCCCTATGTCGGCACCAACAGCCTCAATCCGAATCAGGCTCGCGAGACCTTTGATGCGACGTTTTACGCCGGCATGAAGCTCTGGGACGGCGCCGAAGCCTGGGTCAATCCGGAGATGGACCAGGGCTTTGGTTTGAGCAGTTCGGTAGGGGCGGCCGGCTTCCCAAGCGGCGAGGCTTACAAGGTCGGCGCGAACTATCCTTACGTGCGTCTCCATCGCGCTTTCCTCCGCCAGACCATCGACCTCGGCGGCGATGCTCAGAAGATCGATTCCGGCTTCAACCAATTCGCCGGATCGACCACGTCCGATCGCCTGGTGATCACGCTCGGCAAGATCGGCATCCCCGACATCTTCGACACCAACAAATATGCCCACGATCCGCGCAGCGATTTCATGAACTGGTCGATCGTCGATACCGGCACGTTCGACTATGCGGCCGACGCCTGGGGCTACGCGCTCGGCGGCGCCATCGAGTGGTATACTGGCCCGTGGACCTTCCGCGGCGGCATCTTCGATCTGTCGGTCGCGCCGAACACGACCTCGCTGGATTCCCGCTTCGGGCAATTCCAATGGATCGGCGAAATCGAGCGTCGCTATTCAATTCTAGGCCAGCCCGGCAAAATCGCCGTCACCGGCTTCCTGACGCGCGGCGGGATGGGGAGCTTTAACGATGCGATCCAGCTCGCGGCAGTAACGGGAGCACCTGCTGACATCACCGCGGTCCGCCGCTACCAAAGCCGCGGCGGCATCAGCATGAACCTGGAGCAGCAGATCAACGAGAATGTCGGCTTTTTCGCCCGCGCGGGATGGGCGGACGGCCACAAGGAGGCTTACGAATTCACCGACATCGACCGCAGCGTCGCAGCGGGATTTTCGATGTCAGGCCGGCTGTGGGGGCGCAACGACGACATCTGGGCAATTGCCGGGGTCGACAACGGCATCACCAAAGTGCACCAGGCGTTTCTCAACGCCGGGGGTCTCGGTATTCTGGTCGGCGACGGGCAGCTTCCGCATCCGGGCGACGAAAGAATCTTGGAGACTTATTACAGCTTTCCGTGGTTCGCCTCGCGGATCACGCTTGATTATCAGCTGATCGTCAATCCCGCCTACAATCGTGACCGAGGCCCGGCTTCGGTATTGGGTGTACGCCTACATACACAATATTAGGCTTTGCCGAGAGGGAGCCGTTTGATGACGCTACAGGATTTCCGTATCGCGGTGCTGACACGCGCGCCACGGCCCAATGTCTGGGACCTGGTTGCGCTGATCTTGGTGGTCGGCACCATGGTCCTGATTGTCTACGGTGGCAAGCAGACCACACTGCCGCTGTCTGCGCTGGATGTCTCGCCGGTCTCGCTCGACCCGGCCAACTTGCCGCTCTATGCGCTGCGCACCACGCTGCGGATGCTGCTCGCCATTGTCTGCTCGACCGTCTTCACCTTCATCTATGCGGCGGTCGCAGCGAAGAGCCGACGCGCAGAAATGGTGCTGATCCCACTGCTGGACATCCTGCAGTCGGTGCCGATCCTTGGCTTCCTCACCTTTACTGTCGTCTTCTTCCTCAACCTCTTTCCTGGACGGGTACTGGGCGCTGAGCTCGCCTGCGTGTTCGCGATCTTCACGAGCCAGGCCTGGAACATGACCTTCAGCATGTACCAGTCGCTCCGGAACGTGCCGAAGGATCTCGACGAGGCCTCCAAGAGCTTCCATTTGAGCGGCTGGCAACGCTTCTGGCGACTCGACGTGCCCTTCGCCATGCCCGGCCTGATCTGGAACGCCATGATGTCGATGTCGGGCGGCTGGTTCTTCGTCGTTGCCTCGGAAGCGATCACGGTCGGCAACACCACGGTGACCTTGCCCGGCGTCGGCTCGTATGTGGCGCTGGCGATCGAAAAGCGCGACCTCGCTGCGATCGGCTACGCCATCCTCACCATGCTGCTCGTCATCATCGCCTATGACCAGCTCCTCTTCCGTCCCATCGTCGCCTGGGCTGACAAATTCCGCTTCGAGCAGACCGCCTCCGGCGAGGTCCCGACGTCATGGATGCTCGATCTCTTTCGCCGCACCAAGACCTTGCGGGCGCTGACGCTGCCCTTTGCGGCGCTCAACCGCGCCTTCTCGAATCTGAGCGTCGAATGGCCTCAGGCGCTGCGGCCCTCTTCCAAACCCGATGCTCCGCCGTCGCGGTTCATCGATGCGCTATGGTTCGCCCTCATCGGTATCGCCACAAGCTACGCGGCCTACAAAGCCTATAGCTACCTCTCGGCCAATCTGCAGCTGTCGGATGTATATGAGGCGTTCCTGGGCGGGCTTGCCACCCTGCTTCGCGTGATCGTGCTGATTGCCCTCGCCACGCTGATCTGGGTGCCGATCGGGGTCTGGATCGGGCTTCGTCCCAGGATCGCCGAGCGGGTGCAGCCGCTGGCGCAATTCCTCGCCGCATTTCCCGCCAACCTGGCGTTTCCGGTTTTTGTTCTCTGGATCGTGCACTACGGCCTGAACTCCAACATCTGGCTGAGCCCGCTGATGATACTGGGCACGCAATGGTACATCCTGTTCAATGTGATCGCCGGCGCCAGCGCCTTCCCGAGCGATCTGCGCGAGGCTGCCGCGAGCCTTCACCTCACGGGCTGGCGCTGGTGGACGAAGGTGATCCTGCCAGGCATCTTCCCTTATTACATCACCGGTGCCATCACAGCTTCCGGCGGCTCCTGGAATGCATCCATCGTGGCGGAAGTCGCCAGCTGGGGCGATACTCACCTTTCAGCGGCGGGCCTTGGGGCCTACATCGCGAAAGCAACAGAGGACGGCGATTTCCCACGCGTCGTGCTCGGTATCACCGTCATGTGCATCATGGTCACCCTGTTCAATCGGCTGTTCTGGCGCCGGCTCTATGCCTTCGGCGAGCGCCGGCTCCGCCTCGGCTGACGATTCAAAGCTCACGATAGAAGACCTAGCCATGCTGGATTCAAACAAGCCGCCGGTCACACTGATCGATATCCGCAACGTCAGCCGCTCCTTCCCGAAGGGATCCGGCGACGATCTCCTGGTGCTGGACAAGGTGGACCTCACCATCCGTTCCGGCGAGATTGTTGGCCTGCTCGGCCGCTCCGGCTCGGGCAAGTCGACATTGCTCCGCATCATCGCCGGCCTGATCACCCCCTCATCGGGAGCAGCGACTTGCCGCGGCGATGTGATCCAGGGACCACCGAATGGGGTCGCCATGGTGTTCCAGTCCTTTGCACTGTTTCCCTGGCTGACCGTGTTGCAAAACGTGGAACTCGGCCTCGAAGCTCTCGGCATTGATGCGACCGAGCGGCGCAAGCGTGCGATTGCGGCGATCGACCTGATCGGTCTGGACGGCTTCGAATCCGCCTACCCGAAGGAATTATCAGGCGGCATGCGCCAGCGAGTCGGCTTTGCCCGGGCGCTGGTCGTGCATCCGGATCTGCTACTGATGGATGAGCCGTTTTCAGCGCTCGACGTACTCACCGCTGAGACACTGCGTACGGACCTCATCGACCTCTGGATCGAAGGCCGATTGCCGATCAAGTCGATCCTGATGGTGACACACAATATCGAGGAGGCGGTATTGATGTGCGACCGTGTCCTGGTGTTTTCGTCAAATCCCGGACGAGTGGCTGCCGAGTTCAAGATCGACTTGGCGCACCCACGCAATCGCCTCGATCCGACGTTCAGACAGCTTGTTGATAATCTTTATGCACGCATGACGCAACGCGCGGAGCCCACGACTCCGGCCGCTGGAGGCATTCCAGGCACCGGCGTGGGTATGGTGATCCACCACGTGTCGTCCAACGTGCTCTCGGGCTTGATCGAAACGCTGGCAGCGGCGCCCTATAATGGTCACGCTGACCTACCCGTGCTGGCGGGCAACCTGCAACTGGAAGCCGATGAGATCCTTCATCTTGGCGAGTCCCTGCAGTTGCTGCGGTTTGCCCATTTGAGCGAAGGCGACCTGATGTTGACCGAGGCGGGCCAGCGCTTCGCGCATCTTGAGACCGACGCACGCAAAAAACTCTTTGCCGAGCACTTGGTTGCCTATGTGCCCGTTATGGGCTTGATCAAGCGCGTGCTTGACGAACGGCCTGCCCATACTGCCCCGGCCGCGCGCTTCCGCAACGAGCTCGAGGACTACATGTCGGAAGAAGATGCCGACGATACACTCAGGGCCATCGTATCGTGGGGGCGCTATGCCGAATTGTTTGCATATGACGAGCAGTCGGAGACATTCAGTCTCGAGAACCCGGGCTAAATAGTCCGTCGGATGTACGAGACTAGTACATCGACACAGAGGTTTTGACTCTTCGTTTTCGCTGCTCCGTCGAGTATTTTGGGATAGGCGCGACCTAATTTGCGCGCGCGCCTGGTCGGTCGTGAACATCCATTTGATCTGGGCGCGCTCGTCGTTACGATGTTTCTCCCATGCGGCGGTCTCTGTGACGAGAACACGAACAGATTGACTGTGCCGTTGCGCCGACACTCGGTATCCGTCCGGTGAAGGCCGCCTTGCCGAATGAGGCGTGT